>NZ_JBFSPI010000033.1:0-49132 GCF_041464685.1 Vibrio sp. 10N.237.312.B06 | reverse complement strand
TACCGATGTATTGTTGAACGCGAAATGTACAGCAAAGATCAACACGCCCTAGTCAACCTATGAAAACGTTTGTTTTCTGATTCGAAGAGCTCGAATACTCTTACAATCGCTTACCGCTACCGTCTTCCCACATCACTTCGCATTCGTCTTTAATGGCCGCTTTCAATAGTTCAACTAACGGGAACGCTCGGCTACCGATATTAACAGGCGCTTCAACAACCTCTTCATTATCGTCATCATCGGTATTTTCTTGTTCTACCTGCTTGCTCTGCTCAGCGGCGATCGCAGCACGCAAATTACTTAACGCTTGAGAAACCTCTGAAGCATCAATTGCTCCTGGAATAGTGCCACTATGCCCAAGCATCTTAATGAACTGAAGACCGACTTCACCAAACATCGTGACGCTAGCATGAGCTTTGCAACTAAAGGTAATTAACATTATGAGCCTCTATCAAATTTAGGTATCTATAAACATTAGCTATCTACAAACTATGTTGAGTAACGTATTGGAAAGCAAGTAGATAATAGCCAAGTAACTTCCTGCAACTAGAACCGTGATTGTTTCACTAACGGATACATCTGCACCGTTAGTGACGCGCATCACTATTTATTATGAGTCACTCATCATTTAAATATGAAACCTTGATAGTAGTCACACTAAAAAGGTCACTAACACTCTGCTATGACTTTTATTTCATCTACTATTAACATCAATCATCAAAATCTTTGGCACAAATCACATGAAAAGGCTCGTCGGCAGACACCTAGAAGAAATGGCGGACATACGATCCACTCGCAAGCAAAAAATTGTCCACTCCTTTTCACTGGCTGCCGCTGCGTTATTCACATTCTACACTTGGGCTTACTTCCAAGGTCAGCATTACACTCTGTCAATTTTCGAACTGTGTTTTGCACTTATCGCTATCTCCAATGCATTTTACGTGAAAAAAGTCACTGCCGCTGAGTATTCAGAATTGATTCTAAGTGGTGTTCTGCTCGTTCAAGGAGTCATCCTATTCTTGTACAGTCACGCCATTCCCGAGCGGACACTCTGGCTCTACCCGATTTTGGCTGCCGTCATTTTCATAAACGATTTCAGAATTGGCATTATATTCAGTACCTCATTTTGTGTATTTATCAGCACCTTGATTACAGCTATGCCTAGCAGCTTTTCTTTACCTTTTAGCAGCTCACACCGGTTTATTCTTAGCTTATTTACAATGAGCTTGGTATGTCACACATCAGCTTATTACTACACAAAAGCCGTCAGTTATATTCAACGCCTATATAAAGAGGGGATTGAAGATCTGGCCTATAGAGACCAACTAACAGGCTTGGCAAACCGTTGGAGCTTTGAACGCTGGGCGACAGAAAAACTTGCGACAGTGGATAGTGAACGCTCACTGACTGCATTAGTTTTTTTGGACATAGATGACTTTAAAGGCATTAATGATAGCTACGGGCACGACGTCGGAGACAGTGTTTTGCAGCATTTTGCGAATCGTTTAAGCAACAACATCCGAACCAGAGACAGGGTAAGTCATGAATACGATTATTCGATTGCGCGCTTTGCTGGAGATGAGTTTGTTTTGATGCTCTACGATGTACCAACTCGCAAAGATCTAGACGGTATTTTAGATCGGATTTGTGGGCTATTCGAAAGTGGTTGCCAGACAAACGAGAGAATCAAGGAATTGACACTCAGTGTTGGGGTTTCGTTGTACCCGCAAGATGCTCAAGAATTACATGAGCTGACGAGATGTGCTGATAAAGCGATGTATGTTGCCAAACATTCAGGAAAAAATCGATACGCTTATTATCACGATAATCCCGTATCAACCTTGATAGAAGAGCTACCAACGAACCTCGCCTTCTCAGAATCGGAATCATCTGAGCTTGAAGGTTGTCTTGAAGCGAAGGTCGAAGGGAACAATGTTACGTTATTAAAAACGCGTCCACGCTAGCCTGCCATATACATGGCCCATAAACTCACTAAGCCAATAACAATAATCCATACGACTTGTCGTACTAAATTTCGGTTTTCGTTCTTAGATTTAGCAACGGTTTTAAAAGCAGCTTGCTTGGCCGAGTGTATAAAAGGCCCATCTGCTTGGTGCTTTCTAACACGGCGCTTAACCGCTTTATTCGCAACCTCTGTAAAACGCTGACCTTGCTCCGTTGTAAAATCGTTATCAAAGCCCATCCGACCTTGCCTTTCGCCATGTTTTTGCTGTACTGCCATAGCGGCCTCCTTGGCGGTCTGCTCTCTATTCAAGTATAGACATAATTTCATATTCTTACCTGTTCAAAATTTTCGAATAAGTCACTCAACACTGTGCCATCTTCTTTTTAAATCAAATTACATAAACTACAGCTATTCAAGTTTATGAGGATTTCAAAATGACGAGTGTAAGAGCAGTAGATCATGTGATTGCAGCACACGCTACCTCCGATGGTGATGGCGTAAAAATACAAAGACTCGCTGATTTCAATAACACGCGTTTCTCTCCATTTTTAATGATTGATGAACTTAAGTCGGATGAAAGCAAAGATTATGTTGGCGGCTTTCCTCCACATCCTCACCGTGGGATAGAAACGCTCACTTACATGCTGCAAGGTCACTTCCAGCACAAAGATCACATGGGGAATGTTGGAGAGCTTCGCAGCGGTGGTGCACAGTGGATGGCCGCGGGTCGTGGTGTGATTCACAGCGAAATGCCAATGATGGAAGAAGGTGTACTTCATGGATTTCAGATTTGGATAAACCAGCCTGCAACACACAAAATGCAACCAGCGCAATATCACGACTTCCAAAGTGAAAGCATCGCGGAGCATCAAAGTGAACAAAATGGTTTATTGAGAGTTATTGCTGGTGTATTCGAACTGCATAACCTAGCTGACCATGATGTAGAGGCTTTACGAACGCAAGGCCCACTGCAACAAACAGGTGTGCCGTTAAGCGTAGCGGATTGGCGATCTCATTCTGGGCAAAAAATAACATTAGGGATAGATGTTAATCACAATGCCATGACTTACGTGTACCGAGGCAGTATTAAGATCGGTGATAAAGTCATCAACCAAGGTCAACTTGCGTTACTCACTAAAGCTGACTTGCTGTCTCTGAGTAGTTTAGAAGATTCAGGTGTACTGATTTTTTCTGGTGAGCCGATTAATGAACCTGTTGCGCACTATGGTCCGTTTGTCATGAACTCGATGGAAGAAATTGAACAGACGATTCAGGACTACAACAATGGCGTTTTTGAGACTTACTAATTGACGACGTCTTTGCGCTTTTAGCTTTGAATTGAAGTTAAAGATTGAAGATTGAAGATTGAAGATTGAAGAGATTTTGCAACGAACAACAATTTGGTCATCCATTTGATGACTGTAAAAACAAGTGACACTATCCACTGCCGGTTATTATCACTTATTTAACCACGCTCCTAGAGCGTGGTTTTTTTCTATTAAGCCATAGATAAACGATACTCTGGTTGAACGAACTCAGGCCTTCCTACAAGTATTCACACAGGTAAGCTGTCGCTTCTTTAACCTGTAAATCGAATGAAGAGTCACCCGCAACGTCAAAAGACTCACCAGATTGGAATGTCGTCCAATCGTCATCGCCAACACGCTTTACAATTAAAGCACCTTTAACAACAGTCATCTTTTCCGGAGCTGCAGTACCGAATGTGTATTCACCAGCGGCCATCACACCAACACTCACATCAGCACCAGACTGGTTAAACGCTAACGACTTAACACCGCCTTCAAAGTATGTATTTTCTTTAATCATTGTACTTCCTTGTTATCTCAAAATTGCATTACTAGGCTCAACGAATAAGCCTATGCGTAAATTTAGGTGCTAATTGTTTTAACCAATTCGAGACTGTCCTACAAGAAATAAATGAATATAGCTTAGGATCTGTTGACCTTTCGAAGTTAAATTTCGTTCGAGATGAAATCATTTTAGGCGTGGCATTGGGTATACAACCTAATCATTCTAAGTAAATATTCCTTAACAAAGCATGAAGACTGAATGTGTGGGTAAAAAATCACTGAGGCAGTTTGATTCAAAAGAACATTCGATCCTGCTTCTAACTCTTATAAGAACCTTTGCAACCTATCGTTTTATTTTATAGAATCATCACCAGTATGAGTAACTAAAATGAAGAGATAATGGCTAAAAATACCACGAAAAGCAGCGATATATTGGCCAATTCGTTACTCTACGCCTTCTTAATGGCTGGCTTTATGATTGCCCTCTCCGTCGGCTATTTTGGCTACCAAGCCTACCAAAAATCTGTAAGCCCAAGTAACGTCCATGGCACATGGATCGAGATTGGTGCTCCACCTTACAAAACAGATATTCTTACACTTTCCGATGATGGTGTGATGATGAACTATCGTTTCATCAGTACCTCGTTTGATTTTGATGGCAAAGATGTCACGATCAATACAGGTTCAGGCCCAACGATTTATACCATTAGCGGTACCTACAATTCACCTCGTTTAAAACGGTTAGTGCCTAACACACCATCCAAACAATTCATAAAAGAAGGGTATGACGATACTGTTGCGGGTGATACTCAAGGACTCATGCAGCAACGACGCTCAGTATTAGCTGAGCAATTCAAAAAATAATACTTTCAACAGCGCTTTGTTTAGTAACCCCTCTTGCATCAATACTACCTGTCTCTTACAAGCACCGGTATGACGTGCTTCAGATTGTGATACTGCTTCAGTTCACGATATTTAATAATGGCTTGCCGCACTTTTTCATAACTTCATGTCGTGTAATTTCACTTATGAGACTTTCCTTCTGAGTGAGGTTTTATTTTATAAAACATGGACTCAGCCTCTCATTCATTAAGCAACAGAATTGTAACAAGATACAATTTTTTAGTTGTCCATCGAAAACGGATTTATTTTCAGTCATGAAATTAAAACTCTCTCGAATACTGACGGGGAAGCTCCTTCAAAACTGACGGGAGCCGATTCTAGGACCACTTGGTTCTAAACCTTCAAGGAATGAGAGAAATAGTATGATTCGTATAAACACCTGTGCTGCGAGTATTGCTCTAGCGCTATCTGGTACAGCATTGGCCGCGCCAACAGCACCTAGCATTGATATGTACGGTTCCAACAACCTACAGTTTTCTAAAATTGAACTCGCGATGGAAACAACCTCTGGTTACAACCAGATGGTTAAGTATCACGACAAAGCAAAGGTCGATGTCAAGTTCAACCAATGGAGCGGAACGTCAGGAAACACGTACAACATCTACTTTGATGGCGTTAAAGTAGCCACAGGCCCAATCACTGGCAGCCAAACCACGGCTTCATTCGAATACGGCCAAGGCGGCTTATTCGATATGGAAATCGAAGCGTGTGACGAAACAGGTTGTAGCAAAAGCGCACCCGCTAAAATCACGATTGCCGATACCGATGGATCACACCTAGCACCACTTGCGATGAATGTGGATCCAAACAACAAGTCATACAACACAGACCCAAACACGGTAGTCGGTACTTACTTTGTTGAGTGGGGCATCTATGGCCGTGATTACACAGTCGATAACCTACCTGCTGACAATTTGACCCATATCCTTTATGGCTTCATCCCAATTTGTGGTCCTAACGAATCAGTAAAATCAGTGGGCGGCAACAGTTACAACGCACTCATGACAGCATGTCAGGGCGTTAACGATTACGAAGTGGTGATTCACGACCCTTGGGCGGCTTTCCAAAAGAGCTTCCCGCAAGCGGGTCATGAATACAGCTCCCCTATCAAGGGCAACTACGCAATGTTGATGGCGCTAAAACAGCGTAACCCTGATTTGAAGATCATCCCATCGATTGGTGGTTGGACGCTGTCTGACCCATTCTTCGACTTCACAACTAAAGCTAACCGAGACACCTTCATTGCATCGGTTAAGAAATTCCTTAACACGTGGAAATTCTACGATGGTGTAGATATTGACTGGGAGTTCCCTGGTGGAGGCGGTGCGGCGCCAGACCTTGGTGACCCTGTGAATGATGGCCCAGCTTACATTGCACTGATGGCAGAACTGCGCGTTATGTTGGATGAGCTAGAAGCGGAGAACGGCCGTACTTACGAGCTAACTTCTGCGATTGGTGTCGGTCACGACAAGATCGAAGACGTGAACTATGGTGAAGCAATCCAATACATGGATTACATCTTCGCAATGACTTACGACTTCTACGGCGGTTGGAACAACGTGTTAGGCCACCAAACAGCATTACACTGCGGTAACTTCATGCGCCCTGGTCAGTGTGATGGCTCAGGCATTGATGAAAATGGCAAACCATACACAGGCCCAGCTTACACAACGGACAACGGCATCCAATTGCTGCTCGAACAAGGCGTTCCAGCTAACAAGCTTGTCGTAGGTGCAGCAATGTACGGTCGTGGTTGGGAAGGTGTATTACCCTCATCACTTTCGGATCCTAGCGACCCTATGACAGGTGTTGGTAACGGCAAACTGAAAGGTAGCTCTGCGCAAGGCGTTTGGGAAGATGGCGTTATCGACTACAAAGGCATTAAGGCGAACATGCTTGGTGCGAATAACCAAGGTATCAATGGCTTCGAATACGGTTACGACGAAATGGCAGAAGCGCCTTACGTATGGAACCGCACTTCAGGTCAGCTGATCACATTTGATGATGACCGCTCGGTAAAAGCAAAAGGCGCGTACGTTCGTAGCCTTGGCCTTGCAGGTCTATTCTCTTGGGAAATTGATGCAGATAACGGCGATATCCTAAATGCAATGCATGAAGGTCTAGCAGGTGGCACCACCGATCCTGTAAACCGTAAACCAACTGCAGCAGCAGGTGCCGACCAATCTGTTGAAGGCCCAGCTTCTGTTTCTCTAGATGGCAGCGCTTCCAAAGACAGCGACGGCACAATCGCGAGCTACGCTTGGTCACAAGTAAGCGGAACTGCCGTAACACTGGCTAATGCCAATGCAGCTGTTGCAAGCTTCGATGTTGTTGAAGTCGCACAACAAGAAGCTCTAACATTCAGCCTAACCGTAACAGACAACGAAGGCGCAACGTCAACTGACACGGTTGTTATAACGGTAACCCCTAAAGACACAGGCCCAGTCAATACAGCACCAGTTGCTGTGCTTACGGCTCCGGCTGAAGTCAATGCGGGTGACGTTGTTGTGGTTGATGCGTCAGCGTCTAGCGATGCGGATCAAGACACATTAACCTTCACGTGGGATGTACCAGCAGGTATCAACGCAACAGTACAAGGCGCTTCAGTAAGCTTTGTCGCGGCTGAATACGCGCAAGACACAGTACTGAACTTCTCTGTAACAGTGAGTGATGGTACCGATACATCAGTCGCGGCTACTTCAGTGAAAGTCCTCAAGAAAACCACAGGCGGTGGCTCGTGTACTAACGCTTGGGATTCAAGTGCAGTCTACACTGGTGGCGACCAAGTGACTCAAGGCGGTAAGGTTTGGGAAGCGAAATGGTGGACAACAGGTGAAGATCCAACAACGACAGGCCAATGGGGCGTGTGGAAAGAGATCGGCCCAGCAAGCTGTGCTAACTAAGGACAAGATTAGTTAAAGCTAACTAAGCAACTAAAAGCAAAGGCCAACCAGATAATGTCTGGTTGGCCTTTTTAGTGTTTGTTTTCTTAACCTGCGTTCTACTGGCTTGATTAGTTAAAGTTAGCCAATCAAGTTATCAAAGCTCTCGAATACTTGTGGGCACTTCATTACTCGCCCGTGGCCCTGTCCTTGAGTCGCAATTAAAGTAACGCGACCCATTTCATTAGCAGCACGCTGAGACACATCAAACTTAGTAAACTTGTCTTGCTCATCATGAACGATGATCGTCTGAGACTCACGAAGCGCTAGCTTTCCATAGGGATCAACGGACTGAATTGGGTAGTTAAACTGCTCTTCTACTTCTCCGACTACCGCTTCAAACAGTTTCATTGAGTAACCTGAACGTGCGACGCTGCCAAATAGGTTTTCTAGATAATCCAGTACAGGTGCAATCAGCAATAGTGGCTTGTTTTCCAATTTAACGTGCTTACATTCCAACGCAGAAGCCGTACCCATGCTGTGACCGACCAAACCTGCTACCTCACCCACCGAATCGAGAATCGCTTCAAGGCCGTTCACAAACGCAGGAATATGACCATGTACACCATCACTGCCACCATGAGCAGGATGGTCGTAAGCCAGAGCCGTAAAACCTTTGGCGGCGATGTGTTCCATCAAAGGGAAGAACTGACTCGCGGTGCCAGACCAACCATGAGTCAGCACCCAAACAGGACCAGTACCTAAAGAGTAAGTTTTTAAAACGCCATCACGACCTTTGATTTCACTCTTGATAAGCCCTTGGGGATCAGCATTTTTTTGCTCGGTACGCATTGGAGTGAGCAGCAGCTTACGTGCCGTTTTCTTTGCATGACTCGGCGCTAGAATGTAATGCAGATTGGTTGTTGCGCCAATCAAGCTGCGCTTGAAGCTGAATTTGTTCGATGTATTAAAATAGATTTTGTCACTCATGACCGTTCCTTGTATCGCCATCATCATTGGCGGATCGAGCTCGGCCCTAAAAATCGAACGACCGTGCTATTTGTTGATATAAAAAATGGCGATAGCGCTTTTTATGACTGCTTGCCGCCACTTCTCTTAAAATCTTTTGCAAACCTTAGTTACGCAAAGTCACATGCTTTACGAGTTCAATAGTTTGCGGGCTAAGAAGCTTGCAAACTAACTGGTTTGCCGAACTAAGTGATTTACGAGTTAAACCGCCTTCCAGCTAGCGATTAAGCGCTCTACACCACTCCAAAAGTGGGTATGGCTCGCTTGTTGGCCACGTAACGAGTAGAACAAGTTCGCACTCAAATAGAGACCGTATAACTCAAAGGTTGCCTGTTTAGGATCTAAATCGGCTCTGAACTGTTTGCTCTCCACCGCTTTTGCTACCTGAATCGTCAAGTAATCAATCCACACTGAAATCGTTTTCTGCAGTGCTTTCTGAATCACAGACGTTTCACTGCCAGCATCTTTCCATGCATCAATAAACATGCAGCTGCCTTGGAACGAATGATTCCAGCCCAACCAATTGTCGAGCAGCTGTTTCAATTTCGCTTCAATATCACCATCTCCCAGCTCTCTTGCGGGAATGATGACTCTTTCGGTGAATATGGCGTTGGAATACTCGAGTACAGAGAGTTGCAGGTTTTCTTTAGAGTTGAAGTGTGCAAACAAGCCACTCTTAGACATGCCACACTGCTTGGCTAACTCGCCAATCGTCAAACTCTCAAGCCCATTCTCACTCGCAAGCGCGAATGCATGGCTCAAAATATACTCTTTGGTTATCTTTCCCTTGCTCATTATTCACCAATAATAAATCTGATACATTATTTTTAGCACGTTCGTTCTTTTTTTCAAGATTTTTTACTTAACCCTTGGTATTCATTTTGTCTTATCAAAGAACTGTGGAAAAATGCGACAGCATTCATAGGAAATTGAAATCGACTAACAAAGGAAAAACAATGAACACACTTTGGGAACAGTTTGCGTTTTCGGCGTCGGTAACAGGCCCTATCTGTTTAATGCTGTTTCTCGGTGTGATGCTCAAGCGAATCGGCTTAATCAATGACAATTTCATTGATGTCGCATCTAAGGTGGTATTTCAAGTCACCCTGCCCGCAATGCTATTTCTGAGTATTGTTCAATCGAATCACAACTTTTCAGCCAGTAGCGCGTTAGTTGCGTTTGGCGTCATCGCTAACTTTATCTTTTTCTTGTTCACGATTTTCTCAACCAAGTTAGTATTCAAAAGCTCTAAAGATCAAGGTGTGATCATCCAGGGTGGATTCCGCGCTAATACCGCGATCATCGGCCTCGCCTACGTGGCTAATATTTATGGCAACCAAGGCGTGGCATTGGCTGCTATCTATGTCGCATCTCTGACCGTGCTGTATAATATTCAAGCCGTGATAGCACTGACACCCAAAGGCAAAGACACCGGCGCTAAAGCCATTAAAGTGATCGCCAAGTCCATCACCAAAAACCCGTTAATCATCGCTATTTTCTTAGCAGTCGTCTTCTATGCACTTTCAATTCCCATTCCAAAAATGGTGACTGATGCTGGGCAATACTTTGCCAACATGACTTTGCCTTTGGCTCTACTTTGTACTGGTGGTTCTCTAGATATTAGTTCGCTTAAACAAGAAAAGTTGTCTACGTGGTTCGCCTCTAGTTACAAGTTAATCGCGTCACCTTTACTGACTACACTGGCTGGCTGGTACTTAGGGTTTGAAGGGCTCGATCTCGGACTTATCTTCTTGATGAGCGCAGCACCAACGGCAGCGGCAAGCTATGTTATGGCGCGTGCGATGGGAGGAAACTCAACACTCGCGGCTAACATCATCGCTCTTACTACTGTTGTTTCTCTTATCACTTGTACACTAGGTATATTTGCACTCACTGCAATGGATTTAATATAGCTGCGACAAGCTTCAAAAAACCGACACAAGCCTTGAAACAAAGGTCATAAGCCTTGATTTAGGACTAACTGGTTGGGCATAAAGGCTGCTAGATTTCGTAAAAATTTTACTGAGAGATCTGATATGTCTTCCGTTCAACATACGCCTTCACAACACATCGCCAGTATCGAGTTAGGCAGAGTGATTGCTATCTTGGCGATCATTGGTTTGCACGGCCAAATGGCACTCACTTATTGGTAAATAGATGAAGTGCCTTGGATCGGTTATGTGCTCAACCAAACCGCTCGTTTTGCCGTGCCTCTGTTTTTCCTAATTTCCGGTTATCTTATTCAGCCCAAGTTGACTGCATCCCCGTGGCAAACCGTCATTAATTATTCTAAACCACTGCTTAAAGTATGGTTGGCATGGAGCATCATTTGCTTAGTGATGCCATTCAACCTCGCGAAAGTAGAAGAATTTGGCTATCTAGGCGAGCGTGAAGGCTATTGGGGTTTCTTAATGAATACCCCACTCAACTCTTTCTTAGAGGGTGGGTTGGTACATTTATGGTTCATTCCCGCCCTTGTGTGCGCGGTTTTGATCATCGCCTTAATGGTAGAGATGAAACTCGATAAGCTTCTACTACCGGTGGCCATTCTGCTTTACGTCTATGGTGTATTGGCGGGTAGCTACACAAGCTTAACCGACCTTAGTGCCCCTTTCTTCACACGTAACGGTCCGTTCTTCAGCACGTTAATGGTGACCTTAGGTTTCCTCATTCGTCAGCATCAATGGAAAGTGTCCTCAGCCAAAGCATTAGGGTTATTGGCGTTAGGCATGGTCATCCACTTTGCCGAAGCGGCATGGCTAACCCAATTTGATATCGCCTTTAATATTCACGATTTCTTGTTTGGTACAGCTTTGTGGGGGATTGGTGTGTTCATGTGGCTTTTAGCTAATCCAAACATCGGCGATTACGCATGGCTTCGCGCTATCTCGAATCGTATGCTAGGTATCTACGTTTGCCATCTGCTGATCATTATTTTGCTGTTCAATGTCTGCGGAGTATTGGGCATCACTGAACTCGCTAAAGACATTACCGTGTTCTTCGGCACCTTTACCCTGAGCTTTATATTGATCGCTGGTATAGAAAAAACGCCACTGCGCCATTGGTTACTTCGTTAGTGCTCATCTAGCCAACGACGCATTACAGGCCTAGTGACAATCCTCAGTCTGTAATTTGCCTTGATGCAACATTCTTTTCTGCAACGAGGTTCGCCTTGCCAGTGAAAGCACTAGCTCGCTTTCACTGGCAACTTTAAACTTCAACATCCCTTTCCCTCTTATGCGTTACTCTCTTTTAACCACTGACGTGGCGACACACCCGATACATGCTGAAATGCGCGTGAGAAACCTGAATAACTGTTGTAACCGACTTCATCGGCAACCCAGTTGATGGGCTTATTTTGCAGTAGCAGAGATTGAGCAACGGAAACACGCCACTTTTGCACGTAATCTCCCGGTGTTTCACCCACCTCACGCTTGAACGCCTCAATAAACTGAGTACGAGACATCACAGCCAATGACGCCATTTCTGCAACCGAAAAGTGACGAGCAGGCAACCGGTGAATAGCCGTCACCACAGCAGCAAGCCTTGGGTGTGCAAGAGCAGAGAAAACGCCGCTATCGATTTTTTGCTGTTCAATGAGATGACGAAAAATCAACGCCATCAACGCATCACTCAACTTGTCCATTAGGTATTGCTGCCCTGACGATTGTTGTCCTGAAGATGCTTGCCCCGACTCTCGAAACAGCACCTCAATCACAGGCATTAAGTTCGGTGCATCTTCAAACGGAATCACTATCATGTCGGGCAGAGCCGATAATAAAGGATTCATCTGCCCTGAACGATACTCCACGTTCGCACACACAAGCTCAGCACCTTCTCCCACACCTTCAATTACATGTGGTGTGCTATTCGGCAGATAAATAATACAGGGCTGAGAAAGCTGCCTGCATTCCATATGAGCACCAGATAAGGTCAACTCCCCCGCTCTCAATACGTGAAGGTGCCCTTCTTTGCCTTGTTGCGCGTTAAATGACGACACCCCACACAGGTTTCCAGAATAGAAAACGCCAGTGCGTATCGAGAAGTGTTCCATTAATTGTGACAGAAGATCCATGCACCCTCCGAACGATTCGCTTAGTTTTTAGTTCTTTTGTCCCTCTATAGACCGGACGAGTGGGCTAAATTATTTCAAACAAGATAACCAACACTGACAAGGAACTTGATATGTCACACATGAAATCGACCAGTCAAAAAATCACTCTATTGGCCGCGTTACTAGGAACCAGCTTTTCGTTAATGGCAGCAGACCTTGATATGAGTGTCGACAACAATGATCTCGCCATTAAAGGTTATGACCCTGTTGCTTACTTTGCCAATGAGGGGCCAGTTAAAGGCACATCTGAATTCACAGCGACTTATAAGAATGCGATTTATAACTTTGTGAGCAGTGAAAACCGAGATGAATTCCGATCTAACCCATCGGCTTATGCACCTCAATATGGTGGCTATTGTGCCTTTGGTGTGGCAATGGGTAAGAAATTTGAAACGGACCCACTAGCTTGGAAAGTAGAAGGTGGGAAGCTGTACTTAAACTTAGATAAGTCAGTTCAAAAGCGTTGGCTGGAGAATACGCAAGAATTCATCCAAGACGCCAACAGCAATTGGACCACTATAAAAACCGTGGAAGCCTACAAGCTTTAAGTTCTAAGAGCTAGGTTCTAGCCTTCAACGTTTATCCTTTGCCCACTAACAAAACGGAAGCGACCGAACGCTTCCGTTTTGATTTTCACGGCTCAAATACAAATAAGCAGCCAATTATTGATAACACCAAGATAACAGCGATGTAACGCTCAAATCAGAGATAAATCAGTGCGATTTCAGCACGAATCAAAACCATTTTTATTCTATACTCCTAAAGATAAGCTTTTCTTTTCATGGAAGAATAATGATATTACTTAGGATTTTAGCAATCGGACTCTATGCTTTATCAACACTGACTTACGCTGCTCCATGGCAGTTCGTAAAAAGTGAAGATGGCATCATCATTGATAAGAGACCTCACACTGAAGGCTTGGTAGAAATACGAGCACAAATGCAAACGCCCACCACTTATTCTGGTTTTTTGCTGTTATTGGAAGACAGCGCGAACGTGCCAAACTGGATAGATAACGTATCGGAAAGTCGTGTTTTGATGCAGATATCTGAGGATGAAAATATCGTCTATACCCAGTTCAAAGCGCCTTGGCCTGCCAGAGATCGCGATATGGTGACCTACTCAAAATACAGCATCGAGGATGGGCAGTTTGTCTTGTCGATCAAGGATGCGTCTGATTATTTGACGAAAGAGTCGGGGTACATTCGAATTTATGATGTAGATGCCTTATGGACCCTGCAACCGCTGACAAATGGTAATACCTATATCACCTATACCGCTTACGCGAACGCAGGTGGCATCCTGCCAAATTGGTTAATGAACAAATTATCGATTGATAGTGCACTGAGCACGTTTAAAGGACTAAAAGAACAATTACAGAAGTACCAAGGCCAGCAGCACCCTAACCTGCCAAGTGAATCTCGCTAGCGATACCAGTCGATGGGTAGATAACTAGGTGGCGAAGTAAATAAGTAAGTAAGTAAGTAAATAAATAAATAGATAAATACTAAGGCCTTCTAGCGAGGTCGCGAGCTAAGATAAGTGCTAAACCAAACACCTGAAGAAACAGGGCGATATTCTTGTAGAAAGCCATTTTTTCATCGAGCCTTTGGATTAATTCAACCAAGGTCAGATTATCCAAATAGTAGTCATCAATTCGTGCTCGTTGGGCTTCTTGAGCACTGTTTATCAGCATCATAAGCTTGGGTAAATTAGCCAACGAGATGGCTGGCACCTCCTTACTCACCCAACTCCGGAGTTGGCCGCGCAGCGCTTCATCGAGGATGGTGGCAGGTTGAGCGGTTTCTGTTGAGGGTTTATCTAGGTGGATCAGAATGGCTTCACGCTTGCGCTCTAAGGTTTCGATCGTATTCCAGGCCAGTTGTATTGAGTACACATTGCCGTATTTACGATCGTTGTATTCCGATTTTTCCGCTTCAATTTTGTCGAGCACCAAGCTCGACATGACAATAGCCATGACGTTCAGTATGAGACCTGCAAGGACAATCGCCCAAGCAGGAGGAAGGCGCAATGCCATAATGCTCCCTAGAACATTTTATCAAAAGGTAGGTAAGCTAAGTTTAGGACAATCAAAGAGATCATGCAGATAAGCGTCAACACCATGCCCACTTTTCTACCCTTTAAGTTTTTTGCCAGAATACCTTTTGCATGAATCACACGCCCCAGAATAAATGCAACACCAATGGCATGAATAAGCCACACACTGGCACCATTCATCTCCAAAAAGCCCATCAAAATAACCGTAATTGGGATGTAATCCATTGCATTACTTTGTGCGGAACGTGCTATCTGTAGCGACTCAACACCGCCATCTGCATGAGCAACCAGATTGATTCGTCTTTGCTTAATGACTTCTATCGCCAACCAAATCATTACGACCGTCAGCAAGGCTGCGTAAAGTGCTGTAACCATTATATTTTCCTATTACTTTGAGTTTGTTGAGCGTATTTCGCTCACCTATCGACGGATGAGTTCGACAACGAATGATATTCGCGCCCGAAAATTTGTAAGAGATCTCTCACACCGAACGTAAGAGATCACAGTCAAGCTTCGCAGAAAAAAGTAAAATTACAAACCCAACCCCTTGTTTTATATGAATCCACGCATATTTATTTTAGTTAACGAGGATATTTATTTCCTAAGGCTAATTGCGAATAAAGCCTCCAAAGTGTTTAATACTCATGTCGACAGGGAGTTGGCAGGAACAGGAAAAGCCTAACGGATTAGGTATCTTCAGGATGAAGATTTGATGGCTTAGGATGAGTGATCAGCAAGGAAGTTTTACTCTAGGATAGAGTCACTTGTCAGGATGATGAGTTAGCATGGACACCGCTAGGAAGGCGATGGATTGGATAGGTTAAAGGATTTAGCCAAATCAAGGAACGATGCAAGGAGCATACGTGACCTTATTAAAAAATAAGTAACAACGTCAGTAGCAGGATGGCTACGAAAAAGAATAAACCCCGTTTGGTGAAAACCAAACGGGGTTTCTTTTTTCAACGTCGAAAAGCTATTAGTAGCTAATCGTTCAAATAGTAGCTAACCGTTCAAAGCCACGTTACAAAATAATGTTCATCAAAAACATAGCACCAAACGCATTCAATACTGAAATCGCGATCATCACAGGGATATAACGACCTTCAGTACCAATTGGTCCCATGATGCGTCCCATATATTGCACCTGAGAACCCATCAAGTAGATAGCTGGCGCCAAGATAGCAATATGGTTGCCGTTCAGAATGCCTTGGTCAAACAGCGTGATAACCACACCGACTGCACCACCCATCGACATCCACGCGCCAATCAATACTGCTGCCGCTTCGCCCGGTAAACCAAATACCGCCATGATAGGTGCAAACACACTACCCATCAGATCCAGTGCACCCGTAATCTGCAACGCCTTAATAATCACAAACGCCATCAGAACATTAGGTACTGTAGAGGTTGTAGCAATAACCCAGCCTTTCTTAGCACCTTCAACGAAAATATCAGTAACCATTGGTTTCTTTGCTTTAACTTCGCTCATTATGCTACTTCCTCTTCCAGTTTTTGTTCTTTGTCTGATTTTGTTTTGTCTTCTTTACCTTCAGTAATATTGAGGTAAAGGCGGAATAAGTTCGCACCAACAAACTTGAAGATAAACATCACCGCAACAGCAAGACCTATTGACGATGTCACTGCCAAAGAACCATCCATCGCCGTTAGAGTGAACAACACCGCACCTGAAGAGAAAAAGTTAACGATCGCCGCACCCGCAGTAAACTGGAACATGGTGAACACATCGGTTTCACGCTTAGTCAAATGCCCTTCATCTTTGAGCTGACGTGTCATCGCAGCACCCGCATCGGTACTTTGCAGAGAAGCAATCAGTGCCAAGCCTGAGTTGCCCGGAATGCCCATTAAAGGACGAAGTAGTGGAGTTAGTAGTTTACGAGCCGCGTCCAGTGCACCGTAGTGCTCAAGTACGTTGATCATACCCAGTGCAAACATCACGGTCGGAATAAGTGTCAATGCAAAAATGAAACCGTCGCGCGCACCACTACCGCCTTTACCACGCAGTGACGTCGTTGCCGCTTGGATACCATCAGCCGACTCACTCACATCGTAAGCGACCTTACCAAATGAACCGTTGAGCGTCGTAAAATCGAGCACTCCATACCATTCATTGGACTGCATTAAGCCTGAAAAGAACACAATCGCGAACGCGAGTGCGATATAGCTTCCGATCGTGACTTTACGATCGGTTTTGGTTGGATTAGTCATAAGGACCTCTATACATCTCGTTTATGTGGAACAGAACACGTATAGATAGTGCAAACTAATGAGCAAAAGGTTAATGACCAAAATCAAATAGTGTATCGGTTTAAATAAAAGAACCAAAGCAACATATAAAACTGTGATTCAAATTTTAAAGTAGAGGTATACGCTAAAAAAATTAGAATATTTCTCATACAAAACTAAACAAACCTAGCTTCAACACCGCAACCAAAAACGCACATAATCGCCACAATAATCAGGCTTCGAATAGAAAGCTCAAAGAAATCTTTCGTCGTGATCTCACGTTTTCACCCAATCTACTGTTTTCTATATAATCTATTGAATTATTAAGATATCTATCACACTGCACATGGTTATTTAGGTCTACGCTTTTACCCGTGTTAATAACTTATTAACTTCGGAGCGTAATCCATGTTAGGTATCCAGCTTTCTGCTGTTTTCTCTTTGTTATTTTTTTCCACGGTAGCAGGCGCTGCCACTTCTCAGTTAGGAGAACCGCTCAAGCTAACTAGCTCGTTCGCTGGCTACTTGTCGCTGACCATTTTCGTTGTCGCCTACATCGTGGTGATGATGGAAGAATACCTAAAGCTCCGAAAGTCCAAACCCGTTTTGCTTGCTGCAGGCCTGATCTGGATAATCATTGGTTTAACTTACCAAGAACACAACCTTGTTGAAGTCGCTAAACAAGCGCTCGAACACAACCTGCTGGAATATGCCGAGCTATTACTCTTTCTACTCGTCGCCATGACATACATTAGCGCCATGGAAGAGAGGAGACTGTTTGATGCGCTGCAAGCGTGGATGGTAGGCAAAGGCTTTAACTTTCGCTCTTTGTTCTGGATAACCGGTATTCTGGCCTTCTTTATCTCACCTATCGCCGACAACCTCACGACAGCTCTACTGATGTGCGCTGTGGTTCTTAAAGTGGCAGGTTCTAACCCTAAATTCGTCAACCTAGCCTGCGTGAATATCGTGATAGCCGCCAATGCTGGCGGTGCATTCAGTCCATTCGGAGACATCACAACGCTCATGGTGTGGCAGGCTGGTTATGTGAGTTTTAGTGAGTTCATTCCTTTGTTTATTCCTTCGGTGATGAATTACCTCGTCCCTGCGTTGATCATGTCTTACTTTGTACCCACCACTCAGCCCGACACAGTCCATCAACACGTTGAATTAAAACGTGGTGCGAGGCGCATCGTATTCTTGTTTATTATGACAATAGCGACCGCTGTTGCTTTCCATGCCGTACTCCACTTCCCTCCAGTAATGGGCATGATGATGGGGCTCGCCTATCTGCAGTTCTTTGGCTATTACTTACGCAAGACTTTGCCCAACTCACTCGCCAAGAAAAAGGCGGTAGCGATCGCCAATAACGATGAAGGCGCCCTGAAGCGACTCGGCTCTGTTGTGCCGTTCGATGTATTTCGAAGAGTTTCTCATGCCGAATGGGACACGCTTTTGTTCTTCTACGGCGTGGTAATGTGTGTCGGTGGCTTGAGTCTACTTGGTTACTTGGAATTAGCTTCGGGCGTGATGTATAGCCAGTGGGATCCAATTTGGGCCAACGTCATGGTGGGGATCTTATCGGCTATTGTCGATAACATTCCGGTGATGTTTGCCGTGTTATCCATGGAACCCCAAATGTCGATGGGCAACTGGCTACTGATCACCCTAACCGCGGGCGTTGGCGGCAGCTTATTGTCTATTGGTAGTGCCGCTGGTGTGGCATTAATGGGGGCTGCACATGGTAAGTACACCTTTTTTGGCCACTTAAAATGGATGCCAGTAATCATGATTGGTTATGGGGTCAGTATCGCCGCTCACCTATGGCTGAACGGTGATATGTTCTAGTCTAAGGCATATCAACTAAAGGCGTATCAACGCGTGTCCAGACGTTGCTTAACTGCACAGCTGGACACTGGTTACAAGTTAACACCGCTCCTTCTTGTTGAATTCGCATCATCAACCCAGAATCCACTCGGCTATTTCCTGAATTCAACTCGATGTTAATCAAATCATTTTCAATACGATAAGTTCTAGTGACCGTGTTACCGATTGTTTGATAGGTCATTTGTCCTGACTCAAAAAGTAGATAGCTGTTATCGTCCGCGTTCTCATACATCCCTTTGAACAAAACAAGCTGCGGTACTTCAAAGGGGCGACTAGTATCAGTTAAACAACCGGTCAGCAATAACACACTAGTGAAAGCTATTATCAGAAAATGATGGTTATTCATTTGGGCATCCTTGCCTAAAAAACATGGCTAAATAATATGCAACCAAATCATTATTTTCCAGAAAGTGGCGAATTTATTGCAAAGTCACGTTTTTATTGCAGAGTCACGCTGGGATCTCTTAATGTTCCTCCTGAGTCGTACAAACCTTCAACCTTAACCGATAGAACAGCGTTTCAAGTTGCTAGCTCAGTCGCTTTCTAAGCTTACTTACTTTCTGCCCTCAATCACTAACAAACGCTGTTTACGCTCTACACCCCCCGCATAACCCGTCAGCTTTCCATTTTTACCTATCACACGATGACACGGCACAATCACAGACACAGGGTTTTTGCCATTTGCCAAACCCACTGCACGCACCGCTTTAGGGTTACCAATCGCATCGGCCAATTGTGCATAGCTCCATGTTTCTCCATAAGGAATGGTAGTAAGAGCCTGCCAAACCGACTGCTGAAACGGAGTGCCCTTGGCTGCGATAGGCAAAGAAAACTGGATAGCTTCTCCAGCAAAATAACGATTGAGCTGTTTGATAGCCAACGCAAAGATCGGAAAGCAATCATCTTGAACACCTAGCTGTTCAGGCTTGGTAGTGTGAGTTTCAAACCAAAGGCCTAACAGCCCCTCATCGCTCGCCTGTAAAGTCACGGTGCCCAGAGGGCTATCGTAGTAAGTAAAACGGTTAGTCATAATCTCTCCTAGCTTGGTAATTCCGATGTTTATTCATTGCTTCTATATCAGAGAGGTATCTCTATTCCACTTGAAACATCGTTTAAGACTGATTCCAACAATGGAACGTGGCGTAACTTCCCCAAGGCGAAACACTCTCTGTATTAATGGTAGGGCGATGCTCGATGAATTTCTTCACCACCAAATCGCCTACTAGCAAGTGGTTAGGTTCACTGAGCCCGCGCAGCAGCGCATATTGAATCGTCCAAGGACCAATACCTTTGAGATCAATCCACTTAGAAGGATGCTCAGCTTCGTTATCGACCATGTATTGGGCAAAACGCTTTAAGGTTTCCTTACGACTTCCAGGCATTCTTAGAAAGCTCACATCAGCATCAGCTATTTGTTTAGGTGTAGGGAAATACGCTTTCTCTGATGCATCAGCTATTTGTTGTAAGTCAGAGCAATCTTGTGAATTAGCTTGCTCTTGTAAATCAGAAACCTGATATGAACCAGAGAGCTCTCGCACCAACAAATTAAGCTGACCAATGGCCGCTGTTACCGAGACTTGCTGCCCGAGAATCGCTCTTACTCCGGCTTCCCAAGCACTCCACACACCAGGGATACGAATACCACTCTTAGCAACCAAGTTGGGATCAATGGTGCTAAAGAAATCTTCAACTTTGCTGATATCAACATCAAGGTCGAACATACGTCGAATATTGGCGATCAAACTTCTTAATTGGCTCATATCATCCAACTCAAACTCAATATCCAAGCTGCTCTCTTTGGCTAAAGTGGCCTTGAACCAGCCCTTCGAGCCGTTCACGTTCACTGTGCGTTGGTAATAACCGTCGTCCACCTCTTCTAAGCCTTCGATCATTCGTCGTCGATAAAAGCCCAGCAAATGATCCCAGTCCAACGGGCCATGGAAGCTGAGTTGGATATGATTACTTAGATTGTTACTTGGCTTAGCTCTTCGGATTTGACTTGGCGAGAGCTGCAGCTCTTTTTGAAAGGCATCATTGAAGCGACGCGTGCTATTAAAGCCACTCGCAAAGCCGACATCGGTAATGCTCATGCTACTGGTGTGAAGTAACTGCTTGGCAAACATCAATTGGCTATAAAGGCTATATTGCTTTGGTGACACGCCGATGTAATTATCGAATAAGGTTCGTAAATAGCGGTCTGAAATACCTAATCGAGTGGCAAGGTCGACGATTGACCCTGAGTTCAGCGCACCATGATCAATCAACTGTAAAGCACGCAAGAAAGTCGTTTCAACCCCTTTCCACGCAGGAGAAAAAGGCGCGCTGTCTGGCCGGCAACGTAAGCATGGGCGATACCCAGCCTTCAAGGCTTGAGCTTGATGAGAAAAATACTCGACATTTTCTTCTTTGGGCGGGCTTGCTGGGCAAATCGGACGACAAAAAATTCCGGTTGTTTTTACCGCCGTAAAAAACATCCCATCAAAGCGAGCATCTCGCGCGTATCGAGCTAAATGACACTGCTCACTCGTTAACGTACTGTTGTGATGAATATTTCTCGACATGCTGTGCTCTTCCCATTTGCCATAATTTTTACTCCGATACCTAAAAGTTTACCGTGAACTGTCATTGTCGCTAGCCACTTTCGGAACTGAAGGTTAGATAAATCACAAAAAAGGGTTTTCTTTTTACGCAATTCGACTAAATTTAACCTTGAGAAGAAACTCTTCTCACAACGTCAACGATAGGTACTTAGCACACTAAGATGCAGAGACCTGTCGAATATAAAAAGGAAAAGGCTATGGTTCTTCACACGTGTCGTATTGTTTTATCAAACCAACAGGTTCTCACCAGTCAATCAGTCGAGCAGTCTCTCAGCTTTCTTGAAGACGAAGCGGATAAGGGGATTTCTAAGATTGAGATTGACGCAACGGATGGCAATCAAATCCATTCTTACATGTCACACTCTCTTGAAGAGTCTATCGAGAATCTAATGAATCTCTAGAATTTTCGAAGAATAGTGCTTTGAAGTGATAGGGCTTTTAAAAAAGGCTACACATACCAGGCTTAAACGATATTTATGGAATTAGAAACGATCTCTAGTTCCGAAAAGAAGTACATTTCTGGTTTAAAAACAAAAATGGCTCCCAACTATATAACTAGTTAGGAGCCATTTTTATTTAATCAACAAAGCATATTGGTTACAGAAACAGCTGTTACTCTGGTGTTTGTTCAGCGGCTTGTTGCAACGTGTAGGCAGTCGATGGGTCAATTTCATTAACCAACTTCTCAACCTGAATGATCGCATCAACCGAAGTACTGCTTTTACGGTAGCTCAGGTAAATTGGGCGATACCAGTCTTCAACCCCTTTGACCTTGTGCAATTGACCCGACTCGATAAAAGGTTCAACCATAGAAACAGGTAAATACGCACTGCCACCTTTCTCTAAAATAAAATCGAGCGCAATACGTGCTGTAGAGGTACGTAGATACGGTGCTGGAACTTTAGGGTGACGCTCTGCGTGTTCAGAACCAAAGCGCGTTCCCCAATCGACATAAACGTATTTATGTTGGAATACAGATTCCAGGTCATCTTGCTGCGTTGATACCAACACCAAAACCAAATCAGCGACTTTTTTACAGTTCAGCTCTTCCGCTTTAATCTGATCGAACGCAAAAGCCATATCTAAGGTTCGTTCTAACAAATTACGGTTCAGTTGCTCGCGCCCCATTACCTCGGCCATAAAGCCGTAGCCACCGAAAGAATCGGTCACCACACTTAAGCAGTTTTGTAGATACGCATCCCAGATATTCGGTGTGCCACCCAGTGTTAACTGCAACGCTTTTCCACTTTCTAACGACAGCTCAAATTTGGCTTGTTGTAAGGTGGATACCATCACTTCAGCATAACCAATCAAACGCTCACCAGAAGAGGTCAGCTTGATGTTATTGCGGTCACGAATGAAGAGCTGAGTATCAAAGTAGCCTTCAAGCTGTTTGATCCGCGCACTTACCGCCGCTTGTGTTAAATACAAGTTTTCAGCTGCGCGCCCAAAATGGCGCACCCTTGCAACCTCAAGAAAGGTTCTAAATACTTTCACATCCATCAAAAATACATCTCTGTAATAAATCTGCTAACTAGCCGATCTAGGATTGTTTATCGTAAAGGCAAAAACGTTTTGCTTCCTATTTTAGCCTTTTAACAATATTTTCGCGTGAGCAATAAACACTAATTTCTATCTAACCACATTACTGAGGCTGATATGTCTGAGACCGAATTCCGACACGGAAAAAAACGTTTTTATGACACCATTAAATTCCCACGAGGGTTTGCTAAGTCGGGTGATTTTACTCTTTCAGAAGAGGAAATCCTAACCTTGTTTGGTGACACCATGTTTGCACTTGAGACTGGCGAACTTTCGCCAAGCAACTCAGAAGAAAAACACTTCATCAAAGTGTTGTCTCACCCTCATAAGGCGAAGTCCAAGTTAGAGCGTGTTTGGTTGAAGTACATTCAACTGGCTCGTGGACGCCGTCGCTTTCATACCCTAAACGGCTGCAAACGCAGCGAAGTTTCTCGGGAAGAATACGAAAGAGAGTTAGTGTTAGAAGATTAGTAAAACTGCTCAAAGTGATACCTCATCACTTTGAGCTTTTTTTTGTTCACCTCGGATTAACGGGAACTTAAAACAAACATGCTCCTTCTTCGTCATAATCAAGTGTAGCCAACCTACACAAAAACACCAATATTTATATAAAATTCATATCGATAGCGTGATAGCCACACAATTTCAATCCGTTCTATGGATCTTAATCCCAATTGAATTCATCACTCCTCAGCCTACCTTTTTCTTTTGACACTTGGCTCTGCATAAAATCAATATCTCGGTATGTGACAAACGTATTAATCTTGTTTAACTTCACCAAATATCCATACAATAATTGTGCAATTTTGAGTGTTATAATCACAGATATGACGAAAAAGCAAAAACTTGACCTAAAACAATAGCGCAAGTTGATAACTTATTTTATAATGCGAATTAATGTTTAAGAACACTATAAATTCTAATATCTAGGGGCAAATTAATGAGACTTATCCCGTTAAATCAAGCAGCACAAGTAGGTAAATGGGCAGCAGCACACATCGTTAAACGCATTAACGATTTTAAACCAACTGCAGAGCGTCCTTTTGTACTTGGTCTACCAACTGGTGGTACGCCACTAGCTACTTACAAAGCACTTATCGAGCTACATAAAGCTGGTGAAGTTAGCTTCAAAAACGTAGTTACATTTAACATGGATGAGTACATTGGCATCCCTGCTGATCACCCAGAATCATACCGTACATTCATGTACACTAACTTCTTCAACCACATCGACATTCAAGAAGAGAACATTAACCTTCTAGATGGCAACGCGGAAAACAACGAAGTTGAGTGCAAACGTTACGAAGACAAAATCAAGTCTTACGGCAAAATCAACCTATTCATGGGTGGCGTAGGCAACGACGGTCACATCGCTTTCAACGAGCCAGCTTCTTCTCTATCTTCACGAACTCGTATCAAAACGTTGACTGAAGACACTCGTATCGCGAACTCTCGTTTCTTCGATGGCGACATCAACCAAGTTCCTAAGTACGCACTAACAATCGGTGTTGGTACTCTACTTGATTCTGAAGAAATCATGGTCTTAGTAACAGGCCACAACAAAGCGCTTGCTCTAGAAGCAGCGGTTGAAGGTTCTGTTAACCATCTATGGACGGTATCAGCTCTGCAACTTCACCCTAAATCAGTGATTGTTTGTGACGAGCCTGCAACTCAAGAACTTAAAGTGAAAACAGTTAAGTACTTCTCTGAGTTAGAAGCTGAGAACATTAAAGACCTATAATTCTTAGTTCTTGAATGAGAAAGGCGTCTTGTAATAGAAAGCCGCCTTAGGTAGAAAAGCCACTTAAATGTGGCTTTTTTGTGCCTGCTATTTTTCTTTTTGATACGAGGAAAAGCTCTATACCGTCATAAATATTTTGCAGCTCTCGCCTAACTATCCGGTTACCAAGCGATAGGTATTTAGCGCAAGCTGTTTAGATTCAACTAAAGCCCCACCTCCCACACAATCAAAATCAGACATGGCTTTCTACTAAAAACATAGACCAGTGAACTGCAGTTAGCATTGATAGATGTGATATGGTGTTTACCAACGCAATCGCATCATATATATCTACAACACCCATCAGTTCATCACTCCGCTATTTGAGAAACAGACTATGCCAGACAAGATTTCCACATCAGCACTAGCCAAACAAAAAGGGATAGAAGCAAAGGCTCTATTCAGTGATTTGAAAACAGCTGGCTATATCGTGCGTTCACAGGAGCGTTGGATACTCACAGAACGAGGCGAAAGCTTTGGTGGGGAGTATGTCGAACACAAGAAGTTTGGTGCCTTTATTGTCTGGCCAGAAAAACTGCTCATCGACCTAGATTCTTTCTCTGGAAAAACGCTAACGGCAACTCAACTAGGCAGTGCCTTTCAACTTAGCGCAAAAAAAATTAACCTGTTGCTCAGCGAGCTTGGTTGGATAACACGTGAAGAAGATGGTTGGCATGTCACCTCAACAGGCTTAAAAGCAGGCGGTGAGCAAAGGGAAGATAAAGCGACTCAAAACCTATTTGTGGTATGGCACGATTCGTTGGTTCGCAATAAACGTTTGAAGCAGTCTGTTGTCGAATTTCTAGGGCATGATGCTGAAAGCCACTCTACCGATGTCTCGTTTTCTAGCTTTCGTCAGAAATTTGAGGCGAAACACCGAACCTTAGACGGACATTATGTACGTTCAAAGGGAGAGCTGATCATCGATAACTGGCTTTATATGGCGGGAGTGGTTCATGCCTATGAACGTCCGCTCCCGATATCAAAAGAAGTAATGAGCGATTTCTACCTGCCAAGCGGCAAGGTATACATTCAATTCTGGGGAACAGATTCAGGCCCTATAGAAGAAGACAAACGAAATGCGACCAAGAAAGTTTACCAAGAGCACGGTTTTAGCTTGATTGAACTTAACCCTGAAGATATCCCAAACCTCGACAGTGTACTTCCCTCTTTATTACGCCAATATGGAATCAAAGCGTACTAACTGGCTGATTTTCGAAAACCAACACACATCCAGATCACACTAATCAAATCATTATGGACATTATTAACCATAGTGATTTGATGTGTTCGCTATTTTTCCCAAGCCAATCTTCTATTATCTTACACCCATCGACTTGAGCTACCGCAGATACTCGATTTATTGGGGCATGTTCGATAGCCATTTAAGCGTTCAGCCTTTTAGAGGCTGACTGTTCTAGAAACGACTTCTATAGAGATATAGCCTAAATGCGTTATCCGTTTATTGTTGACGTTACCGAACATAAAACCCTACAACATTTATTATTGATAGATATTAGGATTCAACATGACTCATCCAATCATTTCAGATCTAAACACTCGCTACACAGCTAAAAAATACGATGCAGAAAAGCGCATCTCTGCGGAAGACATGGAAGTAATCAAAGAAGCACTTCGTTTGTCAGCTTCTTCTATCAACTCTCAGCCTTGGAAATTCATCATCATTGAGAGTGACGCAGCAAAACAACGCTTCCACAATACTTTCGAGAACATGTTCCAGTTTAACCAACCGCATGCGAAAGAAGCGTCACACACGATCCTGTTTGCTCACGATCCTAAGTACACTAAAGAGAAATTCGCAAAGCGTGCTGACACAGAAGTAAGCTCTGGTCACCTACCTGCTGAAATGTACGAGCAGTTCTTAGGGGCTTACGCATTCGCAGAAATGAACACAGACGAAACAGGTTTCAACGGTAACTGGACTAAGTCGCAGGTGTACATCGCACTAGGTAACACAATGCACACACTGGCTCGTCTTGGTATTGCTTCAACACCGATGGAAGGCGTAGATGCCGCTATGATCGGTGAAGAGTTTGCTGACGAACTAGACGGTCACGTTGTTGATGTAGCGCTAGCAATCGGCTACCACAAAGACGGCGAAGACTATAACCACGGTAAACCAAAAGCACGTCTAGCTCTTGATGAAATCGTGACGACGCTTTAACGCGTGAATTAAGATGACAAATGAATCAACAGCTATAACACGTTAAACAGTTACAACGCTTTAATTTTTAAAACGCTTTTTCGTTTTACAAAATATAATTTCAACAGCACTTCAGACTGTTCAATTACACTGCCTTGTTTTGGCCAGACACTCGTCTGGCCTTTTTCATTTCTGTATTTCGCATCCATCTTTTCTATCTCAGCTTTAGCCATCCCAGCCGCTTTTTAGACCACCAATACTTGATCAATCCGCGTGTTCTAATTCGCGAAGCGCAGGAGTTGCGCTATAATCCCCTTTGTTGAAACAAGTTCCTCACCCTGCTCTTTCTGAGCAAACATCATTAATTTTCTTGCCAAGCCGCTATAAATTCACAAAGTCATAAAGACACCTAAGATTCATTTTAACCACAAAATTTATCACGTCAAAATGACTCACAAAACAACACAAACACCAAACGAACACATTAAAAACAGACGCTTATAAACATGGCACAACTAGTGCAATGATGACCTTAGATATTTAAATAAGGTATTATCATTATGACTATTCACGTTAAATCAAATGTTCATTGGGTCGGCGTCCACGATTGGGAAACCGAGCACTTCCACGGTAAGGAATACCACATGAACAAAGGTACGAGCTATAACTCATACCTGATCCGTGAAGAGAAGACAGTGCTTGTCGATACTGTCGATCATCGCTTTACTGAGCAATTCCTTGCAAACCTAGAGATGGAAATCGATATCAATGAGATCGACTACATCATTTGTCAGCACGCCGAAGAAGACCACTCAGGCGCTCTCTCTGCGCTGCTTGCTAAAATTCCGAACACGCCGGTTTATTGCACTGAAGCAGGTGTAAACTCCATTGTTGGTCACCACCACCAACCAAACTGGAATTTCAGAACCGTCAAAACCGGTGACACTCTTGATGTCGGTAACGGTAAGCAACTCATCTTTGTTGAGATGAAAATGCTGCACTGGCCAGACTCAATGGCAACATACCTCACAGGTGACGAGATCCTGTTCAGTAACGATGCGTTCGGTCAGCACTACTGTGATGAAAACCTATTCAACGATCAGCTAGACCAAGTCGAGCTTCATGACCAATGTCTGCGTTACTTCTCGAACATCCTCACACCTTTCGCGCCTTTGGTGAAAGCGAAGATAGAAGAAGTGCTCAGCTTAGGTGTACCTATCGATGTTATCGCAACCTCTCATGGCTGTATTTGGCGCGACAACGCGACGCAAATTGTTGAGCAATACTACGAGTGGTCTAAAGCCTACAAAGAAGATCGTATCACCATTGTTTACGACACCATGTCGAACAACACTCGCATGATGGCTGACGCAATCGCAAAAGGTATCCGTAAAGGCAGCCCAGAAACAGCAATCAAAGTCTTTAATATCTCTAAGCACGATAAGAATGACATCCTTGCCAATATCTTCCGTTCAAAAGGGGTTCTAGTCGGCTCATCGACCATGAACAATGTGATGATGCCGCAAATCGCTGCACTACTAGAAGAGATCCACGGCTTACGTTTTGCAGGTAAAAGAGCCGCAGCATTTGGTTCTTCAGGTTGGACAGGCGGCGCGGTAAAACGTATCGACGCTCGCTTACATGAAGCCAACTTCGAGGTCAGTGCGCCGCAACACATCCATTGGAAACCAGACACAGACGCGCTTCGCCAGTGTATCGATTACGGGATGACACTGGCCGAGGTTTGGCGCACCGATGCGGACGAGGTTAGTGAGCCTAAACAAGTTGAGCGCAACGTTCAACGTATCGAATCAGCACCGACAAGCACCCCAACAGAGCTAAAAGACACGGCAGAGCAGAAGCCAGAAGAAGCGCAAGATAAGCCTGTACATAGCGCAGATTGCACTTGCTGGCGCTGTACTGTGTGTGAATGGGTGTACGACCCACAACTGGGTGAACCCTACCAAGGCGTTGAACCAGGAACACCATGGGCACAAGTGCCAGATGATTTCCTTTGCCCTGAATGCCATCTAGGTAAAGAAGTGTTTGTGGAGAAGTAACATGTCGAACATTGTGATTGTGGGCGGTGGTTTCGCCGCCCTACAAACCATAAAGATGGTACGTAAAATTGACCAAGATGTCGCGATTACCATGATCACGGCAGATGCAGGAGCTGAGTACAGTAAGCCGAATCTTTCACACGTATTCAGCCAGGCTCAAACACCACAAGCGTTAGCCGTTAATAACGCTCAGCAATTAGCTGAGCAGTACAACGTGGTCATCAAAACCAAGGCTTTAGTCAGTGGAATCGATACCAAGCAGCAGTGTGTTCATGTTGACGGGCAAACCATCCACTATTCGAAGTTGGTATTAGCGACTGGCGCAACGCCCTTCATACCACCAGCGGAAGGGCTTAAACGCAGCGCGACCATTACGCTAAATAGCTTGGAAGAGTTCGATAAACACAAAGCTCAGATCGATCAAGCTCAACGTATCACTGTGATCGGTGGAGGCTTGATTGGGGTCGAGCTTGCATTCGACCTTCAAACTGCGGGAAAAAATGTCACGATTATCGAACCCGCAAGTTATCTATTGAATAACCTAGTGCCGCCTTTCGTTTCACTTGAGTTGGAACGGGAGGTGGCAAAAGCAGGGGTTACCGTCGAAACCGACTCTGCGATTTGTCGAACGACTTACCTCCACGATGGAGTAAGGCTACAAACTACCGCCTCTCGATTAATACGAGCAGATATAGTGATTGCCGCAGCAGGGTTAAGGCCAAATACGGCTTTAGCCACGCAAGCGGGAATAGACGTCAACAGAGGCATTGTGGTCGATGACACCCTGAAAACCAGCGCCAACAATGTGTATGCGATTGGTGATTGCGCTGAAATTGAAGGGCGCGTGATGGCCTATTTGCAGCCAGCAATCTTATCGGCAAACGTGTTGGCCAAGCAGTTAACTAAGGATAAAGGCGAGATCAAAGTGGGCGATGCAAAGCTCAGCTTGCCTCATATGATCACCAAGGTGAAAACACCGAGTTACCCGATTCAGCTGGCAGGGCGCGATATTCACACAGCTCAGAGCTGGGAAACTCGATTCGATCCTAAAGGCATTGTCGCCAAAGGCTTCAATGAAGATAACCAGTTGGTTGGATTCATTGTCACGGGAGAGCACATCAAGGCTGCATTTCCTTTACTAAAGGAGTTGCAAATCAGTTCACCATCATAAGTACAAAGGTGTAAAAGCAGTCGACTCATGACATATGTTCGGCTGTATTCAACGCAAAAATACACATCAAATTCGGGAAAATTTGATGCTTATACTAGAGCAACTCGAGTATAAGCAAGCAATAAAAAAGCCAGTCAACAGACTGGCTTTCTTGTGTTCATCTTAGTGCGATGAGCTCATCGCGTTTAAGCAAAGGCGAACATTAACCGATAAACGAGATGTAACCTTGAAGGATAATCAGGTTAACGATATCGATAAAGAAGGCACCAACAATTGGCACCACCATGAAGGCTTGTGGCGATGGACCAAAACGGTTCACCAAAGAGCCCATGTTCATTACCGCTGTTGGTGTTGCACCTAGGCCGAAACCACAGTGACCACCCGCCATAACCGCTGCGTCGTAGTTAGAACCCATTACTTTGAACGTCACAAAGTAAGAGAAGATACCCAACACCACCGCCTGAACCGCAAGGATAACCAAGAACGGAATCGCAAGGTCAAAGATGTTCCAAAGCTTAAGGCTCATTAGCGCCATGGCTAAGAACAGCGACAATGACACCGTACCAAGAATATCGACCGTTTCACTGTCGGTTTTATGCAGTTTAGTCACTTCAAAAACGTTAGTGATGAACACACCGATAAACAACGCGTAAACGAAGTCAGGAATCATCAACCAAGAAATTTCAAAAGTCGCTACCCACTGCTCTAAATATTTCGCACCCGTAATACAGATAAGAAGAATGAACAATACTTCAATCACCTTCTTCGCCGTCACTTTGTCTTCTTCATACTCGTTGTAAGTAACAAGTTCAGGAAAACGTTCGTGGGTTTGCGTGCCAGTGCCGTACTCAGATTCAAGCTGGTTTTTATCGATCAACTTTTGAGCAACTGGGCTACCGATAATACCACCGATAATCAAACCAAAGGTCGCTGAAGCCATCGCTATTTCTAGAGTATTGGCAATGCCAAACGTGTCTGAAAAAGTTTGAGACCAAGCCGCACCTGTACCGTGCCCACCCGAAAGCGTGATAGAACCAGCAATCAAACCCATCAAGGGCTCAAGGCCTAGTGCCGTTGCTAAGGTTACGCCTACACCGTTTTGGATAATGATGTAAACCGAAGCCACCCCTAAGAATAGGAATACCTTAGCACCACCTTTCATCAGCTGCGTGTAGTTAGCCGCAAGACCTACCGTTGCAAAGAACATCAACATAAATGTGTTCTGCAAGGGCAAAGAAAACTCAAGATCAAGGCCGTTAAAGTGCAGGGCTGTAATAGCAAAAGCGACAATCAAGCCGCCGACAATGGGCTCTGGGATATTGTACTTTTTGAGAACAGGAAGCTTTGCATTGACGAAATGACCTAGAAACAAAACACTAATCGCGATTAGGAAGGATTCTAGTGGTCCAATTGAAATTAATTGATTCATATAACCTCTATTTTTTTACGTTCTCATCTTCCTTAACGAGTCTAGTTTTATCTGTAATTATCTGTGCTGCTCTACCTATATTTATACAAACTGGAGAGAAATTGTAGATTCGAAAAGCGAACACATTACTGCGTTCACTTGGTGCCATGTTAGTGGCACGTTAACTTTTATAGGAGATAAAAGGATTTGTGACAACAATCACCTCTAAAAAGTTGAAAACGGCGTGAGTATTCTTACCGCTGACTCTACTTTTTTAATACCTAAAAAAGCAAAAAGGAGCTATTGCTAGCTCCTCTTTCATCACCATCACTGGTAATTAGAATTTTTTCGGCGCGTAACCAGTCATAACCTCAATGCGAAGCTCTTTACCGATCTTGGTCATTGGGTGAACAATTACTAATCCTTTAACAGACTTTTTAAGTTTACCCATATCCGCTTGTTCAGCCTTAGTAATCTCACGCTTAAATGGCATATCAACCAGAGACTTACGCTCTTGGTTCACATCGTAGCTTTCTTTATGTTTCAGCTGAGCGATTTTCTTGGTTAGCTTCTTAATCTCATCTTCAAATTGACGAACAACAGGACGATCATTACGAGTTTTAGCAGCCGCTAACTTGTTGCGACACTTGTCTAGACGGTTGTTAATTTGTTGAAGTTCGTTTTTAACACTCATAATAATTTCCTAAGATTTAACAAGCCAATTCGGATTGGGGCGCGGAGTATAGCACAAGGGTTCACTTGAACCGAAATTTATCTTAAACATCGCTACCTAAACGAATCATTTAAGACCAACACAATAGCTCCAAACACAGAAACGCCCTTATTCTTTCGTGTAAACAATAAGGGCGAATGAGCATTTCCTACGGAGCTGATTGACCCCATATTTTTTCGCGAAATTGAGGAATAAGTTGGCCAGCACCAAATTCATTCAGGTGATCGTCATCAACGTATGTTGGGTGATTGTTGATATCCCCTCGGCACTGCTGATCATCACAAAATATCGGTTCAGGGTCTATAAGAGTAACTCGACAGTTTTGGCTGATTTTTTCATAAGATTTCGTAATCAATGCGGTTCTTTGTCGGTACTCTTCAAGAGGAATAGAAACCGAAATATCAGATTGATTTAGAATCGAATACTTATACATAGTTTTAGGTACATCTTTCTTAAGCTCAGGGATTGGCTTGACCAAATAAACAGGGTTAGATTGACTAAGCTCGCACATGGTCTTTTCAAAACTGGATAAGATTGAGTTCAGGTACTCTTCCGATCTGGTCTGAAACCTTTTATCTCCTGCGATTAAACTGATCTTTTCGTTCTCACTTTGCCACCCATCTTCATTCGAACCATAAAGATAGCCACCCATTCTGTTAATGACAACAACAGGAACGTTAGGGTAATTAGTTTTAGCTTTAATTAACGATGCTGAGACAAAATCCCCACACTCTTCTGATAACTCACCACTTGAGAGCACTCTTTTGATACCTGAAATCGTCGGACATGCGCTTCTCGTCCAGTCGATGACCGATGTATCGTTAGGTGCTGACGCCTCAACACTTCTCACTATCGATGCGCCATGACTATCGCCTAAAACAATAGCGGATACGGGTCCTGAGCCATAGTGACATTCAGGAGACGGTCCAAATTCGACGTGGCACTCTCCGCTTCGTGGATTCCGTTCATAGACACTTTGTGCAATGACTAGCTGTGTTTTATCCAGGCGCCAAAGTAACCCTTCACTTTCATAAACAACCTGTCCGATCAGGGCAACAGGGATAGCAAGAACTACGGGATAATAAGCCACAAAAAAACTAGCGCCTTTACGTGCTTTTTTAGGTCGGTAACTTTCAATGAACTTAAAAGAAAGGATCCCCATCAATACCGATATCATTACTCCAACTATATTGTGAGTAATAGTGTTGCTCGTAAGGTTCTTAATGAAAACATTAATAGGCCAATGCCAGAGATAAATTGAGTAGGAACACAACCCAACCCATTGTATCAGTCGTGATTTATGAAAGGTAAAATTGAGGTCCAAATTCAAAAGCAGAATTATCGCGGTAGCAATGACCGGAATAAGCGTCACATGACTCGGCCACAGTGTGCTGCTGTCTATCAAGACAGGTGAAATAAACAGTGAGGCAATAGCAACTAACAGCAATAACTGAACATTGGACTTTTTTAATTCAATGGGCTCTCTTTTCAAAGCAACCACCGAACCTGCGAGCAGTTCCCATGCGCGGGACGGTAATGTGTAATAAGAAGCCGAGCTCCCTAAATACGCATAGTTATAAGCTAGACTTCCGATTAGAGTCGTTCCAATAGCAACGGCTGCACCTTTAGCTCCGAATAACTTGTAGGTCGCCATTAAAACAAGAGGATATAATACATAGAATTGCCATTCTACGGATAAAGACCAAGTGTGAAGTAACCACTTGCTTTGCGCGGCCACATCAAAGTATCCCGACTCTTTTAAATAGGTATGGTTAGAAACAAACCCGACACTGGTGAGAATATGCTTACCTAATTTTCTTAACGCCCAAGGGTCTAGGTAAATAATGCCAACGAGTAACACAACAAGGCACATAACCGCTAAGGCAGGAATAATGCGTTTTGCTCTCGCTAAATAAAAGTCCTTTAATGAGAAGGTATTAGTTTCCAAACTCGACATGATAATTTTTGTCATCAGGAAACCTGAAATGACAAAAAACACATCCACACCTAAAAAGCCGCCAGTGATAAAGCCCGGAAAAAAATGGAAAATGACGACGATTGAGACAGCTAATGCACGTAATGCATTGATGTCGTACCTGAAATTTTTATTCATTATTTGTTCGTTATAATCTTAAATCAATAAACGCACTAAAACTACCCACAATGAAATGAGCGTAATATGCTAGCTTCACTGCGCTTCTGTTCGCACTTGCAGTTTTAGTAGTACCCCAATAAAGACAAAGTACATGACAGCTAAATCACCATTCCTAAAGGGTGAATCGAATAGGCAGATGATCGAAAAATAAACAACAGGTAACAATACAATAGGTGATAGCTTATATCTCGAATTAAACAAAGGGTACATTAAACTAAGCATGAGAAGGGCAATGCCTACCAAGCCAGATGAAGCCGCTTTATCAATATAGTTGTTATGAAGATGCGCATTAACGATAAATCTCTTACCCGAATTTGTTGGCGTGAATGAGAGTTTATCTAATTGCGCTTCTTTATCACCTCCAATGCCGAGCAAGGGGCTATCCACAAAGAAATCGAACCCAGCTTGATACATTTGTAATCTCAAGCCAATGGAAGTATCCATGTTGCCTTGTGATATCTGATCATATTCATACACGCTATAGTCAATACGTTTACTAACCACGTCATATCTCGACACCAAAAATACAGATATAATGACAATGACACAAACAGTAAACAGCGTCTTGTACTGACGATGCTGCATCATCATTTTGAATAGGACAACTAAACCAATAAAAATAACGGCTAGTAGAGGCCCTCTTGACCCCACCAAAAACATGGATAGAAAGCCTATAAATGCCAAGATAGCCATTGCTTTGGGCTTTTTCCCTTCGTACGAAATACAACCAAGTGCGAGCAATAAAATGACAGAGAAGCCTTGAATTGAAGCAAAAATGAGAGCATTAGATGGTAAGCTCCCCCGGACACCAGAGAGAAAAAAGATATAATAAGCAACGAGGATGGTTGTACTGACAATAGAGGTGAAACATAAGTTCTGTATATCTGATAACTTAACAAAGCCATTTCGATAAAAAAGGAAAAATACCAAGCCAATCAAAGTTGCCCTCAGCTCTTGACTGCTAAAACCATGCAACTCATAAGAGGCAACAGCAAAAACAGAAAGCAAGAGCAGTATCCATATCCAGCCATCTTCGAACCAGTTATGCTTATCTCTTACCTCCCTGTTTTTCCTATACAAAAGAGTGCAACAAGCCGCGATAAATAAAGTGATAGCCGCAAGTGGCTTATTTCCCTGACCTAACCACACCTGGACGGTAACAATCCAAAACAAAGGCAGTGTAATGAGTATCTTTTGAATTAAATTCGTGTTGATTCTAACCATAACTAATCTAAAAATGCTGAGAAGAGTTGCACTCTAAAACAAACTTGCCACTGTCGCAAACGAACTGTAGTGACATACAGCGGAAAACAAAGAAACTAGTCCCTTTAGGGCATTGTCCATGAATCATTTACCTATAATTCATATGTCCAAACTCAGCCCATCTAACGGCTTTGGCATCAAACTCCAAAACCACGACTAGATAGGTTAGCTTAAGCCTTCTGTCTTACGTATTAGGAGTTAGGAGCTTAAACCCTAGACCTTTACTTTATACTTAAGATCTTGGGCTTCATCGCCAGTCATACCTCGAAAGCCCCAGCAATGCGATGGCTGCTCCTTGATGGTGATCTCGATATCAATGGGAGAGATGGCCAACTGCTTTTCTATTTCAGAAAATATCTTCTTAATCAGGCGCTTTTTGGTATTCACTGCTCGCCCTTCCATCATATTGATCTCTATGACGGTGTAAGCTTCTGTTCGCCCTTCGGGATAAAAGAAATCATCTCTTTCTAATGGTACAAACCGATGCGCTCGTTTGTCATCAGGTAACCCCATCTCACTGTTCAAACATTGTTGTAAGACATTAGAAAGCTGTAACTTAATCGGATTTAAGCACTCTCTGATACCATAAATAACGATCATGACCATTCCTTTGATGTGATGTCAGGTAAAGAAGAACTAAGAGATAAACAACGTAAGATAAGCGTGTCACTTGTTATCTACCCATTGACTAATTCTTAACCCATCTTACCTAATGACGTAAGTTAAAAAAGGTTAAACCGATTAAATTGCGAATAAACGCGACAAAAAACCATGTCTCCCTCTCTCTAACTTCCTGTTCAATACATCACCCCACATTGATCGAACTTCAACGAGCACGCGTATACATCTCTGAATTACGTACGAATCAAATCCGTACAGACTCAATCATGTATGAACTAAGGAGTGCTATGTGCCGAATTCAGCTGAGAAGATCACACGGATAGAAACCGAATCAGAAACACCCGTAGAGACTTCTCAAGAGCTTGCGGTGTTTCCTCTACCGTTATTCATTTTGCCAAGAGGCAGACAAAGACTGCGTATTTTCGAACCCAAGTATTTGAAAATGGTCGCTCATGCTGCGCAAGGAGACGGCTTCATCATTGCGACTCAGGACAATACCAACTCCGATCGCCTGAGTTCTTGGGGGACAAAAGTGTCTATTGTCGATTTCAATATGTCCGATGACCAAATTCTGGAAATCGATGTTGAAGGCGAACAGTTGGTGCAACTGCACTCCTCCTTCCGCGACACAGATGATTTAATAAAAAGTGATTTCCGCCCTTTACCTCACTGGCCACAACGCAGCTATAAGGTGCCGAACGTGGTGACTGCGTTTCTTGTCGAGTTGTTTCGAGAACACGATTCAATCAGAGCACTTTACCCCACGCCTGACTTTGAAAGCCCTCAATGGATCTGTGCTCGACTCCTCGAAATGATGCCTATTCCATTGGAAAAGAAAACCAAATTCACAGAACCCGCTAGTTTTCCGTCTTTAGTTCCCTTTTTGAATCAAATCATTACAGGGCAATAAGCACTTTTATTCACTATAATTTTGTATAGTAGAAATTAATTTAAATTAAAGTGATCCCTACTCTCACTCTCCACGTAGTGTCTATCAAATTCGCATGATGGTTAATTACTATGCAAGTGGAAAGCAGAAGAACAGGGAACGGCAAGGAGCATGTCATTATCCCCGACAACAAACTACCTACCGAAAGTAAGGTACCAACAGAGCTCTCAAGCTGGCTGATTTTGGTTGGTTCAGACAGAGATAAGCAGGCATTTACTTGCTTGTTTAAATTCTTTGCTCCCAAAATCAAGCGTTTTGGCATCAGTAAGTTGGGCGGTGAAGCCGCTGCCAACGAGCTAGTCCAAGACACGATGACCAACGTTTGGAAGAAAGCGCACCTCTACAACGAAGAGAAAGGCGCAGCGACCACTTGGGTTTATACCGTTATGCGAAACGCCGCCTTTGATATGTTAAGAAAGGTAAAAGCGAAAGCAGAGCAAACCATCGCTGACGACATTTGGCCAATTGACGCCATGGTAGCCGAATCACAAAGTGATCAGCTTCAGTTTGGCGATCATCTAATGAGCCGTCATGTAATGACTCAAATCGAAAAGTTGCCTCTCGCTCAAAAAACCATTGTGAAAGGTGTCTACTTCCAAGAGTTATCGCAAGAGCAGCTCGCCCAACAACTCGATGTCCCGCTTGGAACTGTTAAATCACGTCTAAGACTCGCACTCGCCAAACTAAAAGTTCACATGGGGGAACAAGACCATGATTAAACATCACCCAAATGCGGCAATCTTGAAAGATTTTGTCGATGGCAATCTAGCGGATTCGGTTTCTCTGATTGTTTCTAGCCATGTAGAGCTTTGTGAACACTGTCAAAAACAAGTAAGCATGTTGACGGCGCAAGCCGCTGACACCGTCTTTGAAAGCGATACATCTGCCTTTGAAAACGACACAGCAGGGCTAAAATTGTCTGACAGTGAAATGGATGCGTTTCTAGCCGACAACGAAGAATTTGATTTTGATGCTATTGACCAGATCACAGCTGATTTGTCACAGGCTCTCGAAGTCGTTGTTGAAGCGCAACAAGAGACTGTGTCTAACACAACCTTTACGATTCCTCGCGCACTCAATTCAGTCGCAAGAAAAGATTGGTTGAACTTGGGCAAGATTTCTCGCGCACGCCTCGATTTCGATGACGAATCACACCACACTAGCTTGCTACATATAGATAAGGATGGACAGGTGCCTTGTCACACTCACAAAGGCTTCGAGATCACGCTTCTTTTAGAAGGCAGCTTCGAAGACGAAATGGGTGTCTACAACAAAGGCGATTTCATCTGGTTAGATGGAGAACACACCCACCAACCTGCGACTAAAGAAGGCTGTGTGTGTTTAACCGTTTCAAGTGATGCCTTGTATTTCACTAAAGGGGTGAGCCAACTGTTCAACCCACTGGGTAAATACATTTATTAGCTTGAAAAGATTTATCGGGTACGTCACAAGACTCATAGAGTTGGCTAGTAAGAGAAGTAAAAACCGAACTAAAGTAATGTTTAATAAGCAACAAAACACACAATATAAGAATAACAACGAGCAATGAGCGTAAGGAATTGACCAATGGATAAAAAAATAAAAATAGGCATTAGTGCATGTGTCGCCGGTCATAAAGTTCGGTTCGATACTGGCCATAAGCGTTCCCGTTTTTGCACAGACGATCTTGCAGACTACGTAGAACTTGAGCCAGTTTGTCCAGAGATGGGGGTTGGCCTTCCAACGCCTCGTCCTACGATCCGTCAAACAAGAATGTTAGACGACATTATTCATGTTTCTCGACCTGATGGTTCTGGCGATGTCACCGATGAACTGATCGAGTTTGGGCAAAACTATTCAAAGAATAACCAACACATCGCAGGGTTCATTGTGTGTCAAAAAAGTCCAACCTGTGGCATGGAGCGAGTAAAGGTTTATCACCACCACGGGCGTGGTTCGGAGTCGACAGGCGTAGGCTTGTTCACTCAGCAAGTAATGCAAGGCAATCCCCTCCTTCCAGTAGAAGAGAATGGTCGCCTCAACGATCCAATCCTGCGTGAAAACTTTATGACCCGAGTCTTCACTTACCAAAAATGGCTCGATCTTGTCGATGAAGGTGTAACCAAACACAAGCTGATTCAATTTCACAGCGCTCACAAGTATTTAGTGATGTGCCACCACATTGAAGGCTACAAGAGCCTAGGCAAACTTTTAGCGAGTAACGATTTAGAGATCGATGATCTGGCTGAAAAGTACATCGAAGGTCTGATGACGGCGCTAATGCATCATGCAAATCGCGGCAGTCATGCTAATACTCTGCATCACTTGCAAGGTTACTTTAAGAAACAACTGAGCAGCGCTCACAAACAAGAGCTCACCAATCAGATTTCATCATTCAGAGAAGGGCTAGTTCCTCTGTTAGTTCCACTAACGCTGATCAACCACTATCTGATGGAATACCCAAACGAGTACCTACAATCACAAGTTTATCTAAACCCGCACCCACAAGAACTTAAGCTGAGATACGGATATTGAGCGACATTCTATGGATAAGACGAGACCTGAGGGTTCACGATAACCTAGCTCTCGTCTCTGCAGTTGAAAACGGCGTCTCTATCGCCGTTTTTATTTCAACCCCGCAGCAATGGCAACAACATCACCTGGCACCGATAAAAGCGGACTTAATCTATCGACACCTAAAACAGTTCGAATCACAACTCGCTGAATTCGGTATCACTCTGCTGCATCTCAAAGCCACGGATTTTAACGATCAAGCCACCCAGCTCATCGACTTGTGCAAACAGATCGATGCTTCATGTGTGTACGCTAATTCAGAGCCGGAAGTGGATGAGCAGTTAAGAGACAAACGCTTAATTGCTAGCGGCATCAAGCTCAAAATAACCGACTGCGATACGATTCTGCCATTAGGTAGCGTGCTGAATAAACAAGGTGAGATGTTCAAGGTTTTCACACCTTTCAAAAACGCATGGTTAAAAGAAGTGCAAGCGAAAGGCATCATTTGCAGCCACGCTCCAGTGCATTCAAAAGGATCGGCACAAGCAGGATCAGTGCAAACAGATTCATCTGAAACGGATTCGCTTCAGAATCTATCACAACTGAAACAATCGTTAAGTGGTTTTTCTGGCGAGTACGATTTCGACTTTCCGCGTACCGATTCAGAGCGTTGGCCACTGAGCCAAGACGTCCTTGAGAGCGTGATTCCCAATTTCTTAGCCAATAAAGTTAATGACTATTCTCGCCTTAGAGATATTCCATCGGTAAAAGGCACGTCTGGCCTTTCCCCTTACTTAACCATTGGCGCTGTGAGCCCACGATGGTTAGCGATTCAATTGATTCAACAACAGCCGGACTTGTTATTTGATACTCAGTTGCCAGCCTTTTCTTGGCTCAATGAATTGATTTGGCGAGATTTTTATAAGCATTTGATGTTCCACCATCCTAAACTGGTTAAAGGTGCGAACTTTCAGCAGAAATACAACGGCTTAGATTGGTATCACGACAACCCGAGCTTTAAAGCGTGGTGCGAAGGAAAAACAGGCTACCCATTAGTTGATGCAGCGATGCGTCAATTGGTTGAGACAGGCTGGATGCACAACAGGCTCAGAATGGTGGTAGCAAGCTTCCTAACCAAACACCTGCTGATTGACTGGCGCTGGGGCGAACGCTTCTTTATGTCTCACCTTATCGATGGTGATTTCAGCGCGAATAATGGCGGTTGGCAATGGGCTTCAAGTACTGGCTGTGATGCTCAACCCTACTTTAGAATTTTCAATCCGATCACCCAGAGTGAAAAGTTTGATCCGAAAGGAATTTTTATTCGTAAGTACATACCAGAGCTGCAAAATATTCCTGACAAGCATGTGCATTTTCCACATGATTACATTGCAAAAAACGGAATTAACAGCGAATACTGGCAACCCATCGTTGAACACAAAGAAGCACGATTGAGAGCCTTAGCCTTTTTCAAATAATTAGAGTGAATATTATGGATAACTCTCTATGGCTTGATAACTTTCTCAACATGTATCGAGAACTCGGAACCGACAATTTCGACGTGCTAAAGACGGTTTATCACCCTGATATCGAATTCCAAGACCCACTGCATCATGTCAGTGGGATTGTCGCGTTAACTCATTACTTCGAGAATCTCTACACACATGTCACTAGTTGTTACTTCCACATCGAACACACCTTTGAAGTGAAAGATGAAGCATCCGTTTATTGGACAATGCAATTCGCTCACAAACAACTCAACGGACAAAAGCCGATTGAAGTTCAAGGGCACAGCCATATTAAAATGTTGGACAACCAAGTGGTTTATCATCGCGATTATCTGGATGTGGGTTCGATGCTGTACGAGCACATCCCAGTACTAGGTTGCGCGATCAAATCCATCAAAAAAAGAGCGAGCCGATAATGCGTATTATGATCACAGGCGCGACCTCAGGTATCGGCCAATCACTCGCTATAGATTATGCTCAACAAGGGCATCAAGTGATTGCTTGCGGCCGTAATCAAGACAAACTGCAAGCCTTAGTTGATTCTCACGAGACAGACTTATCGCACTCGTCAATTGACCCACTCTGTTTTGATTTGACCGATTATCACAATTTCCCAGTACTCGACCAAGATAAGCCGCTCGACCTACTGATCTTGAACGCGGGTGATTGTGAGTACATCGATGATCCTGTCAATTTCGACGCAGAGTTGTTCGAGCGCGTCATCAACATCAACCTAATTTCAATTGGCTACGCCCTTAAAGCTTGGCTAAAAAACATCAAGCCCGGCGGCCGCTTGGTTTTGGTCAGTTCAAGCGCGAGCTTTCTACCATTGCCAAGAGCCGAAGCTTACGGCGCTTCAAAGGCTGCTCTCACCTACTTAGGTAGAACACTCTCAGTTGATCTCGCCGAGCACAACATTCATGTCTCAATTGTGCACCCAGGCTTTGTTGAAACACCATTAACCGAGCGAAACTCCTTCGCTATGCCTATGATTATTAGTAGCGAGGCAGCCACTCAACGAATCGTAAATGGTATTGCTCAAGGAAAGAGCGAGATCGATTTCCCAAGACGATTCATATTAATAATGAAATTACTAAGAATGCTACCGACTCCAGTTTGGCAAAAACTCGCTTCAAGGATGGTATAACAATGAAAAAAATCGCCATTATAGGTTCAGGCATATCTGGACTGACTTGCGCACATGTATTAGATAAGCACCACGAAGTTACGGTATTCGAGAAAAATGACTACGTCGGCGGGCACACTGCTACGGTTGATATTGAACACCGAGGCAAGGCGTTTTCAATTGATACTGGCTTCATCGTATTCAACGACAGAACCTACCCAAACTTCAACCAACTGCTTGAGCAACTCGGTGTCGAAAGGCAACCGACCGAAATGAGCTTCAGCGTACACAACACCACGACTAAATTCGAATACAACGGCCACAGCATTAATTCGTTATTCGCTCAGAGGAGTAATATTTTCAAACCTCAGTTCTGGTCTTTAGTATCTGACATCCTCAAGTTCAATAAGCTGTGTAAAGCCCAGTTTGAAAGCAACCAATTCACGCCAGATGTTACCCTCGGCAACTTCCTGTGCGAGAATCAATTTTCCGACTTTTTCAGTCAGCATTACATCTTGCCGATGGGTGCTGCTATTTGGTCCACAAGCTTGGAAGAGATGGAAGAATTCGAACTCAAGTTCTTTATCCAGTTCTTCTACAATCACGGCCTGTTAGACATTGCCAATCGCCCTCAATGGTATGTGATTCCTAAAGGTTCGCGTTCTTACGTCGAGATCATCCTTTCATGCTTGAATAAACCGGTCGCGTTAAACACCTCGATTAAGCAAGTCACTCGCCAACAGTCAGGGATTACCATTGAATTCGAAGATAGCAGCACACAAGACTTCGACGAGGTAATATTTGCGTGTCACTCAGACCAAGCCCTGCGATTGCTGGGCGACGCAACTGAACAAGAACAACAGGTACTAGGGGAGATCCCTTACAGCCGAAATGAGGTGGTTCTGCACACAGATACCAACCTATTACCCGACCGTAAACTGGCTTGGGCTAGCTGGAACTACATGCTCGATGGCAACAGCCAAAGACCTGCCTGTGTCACTTACAACATGAACATTCTGCAGGGCATTGAAAGCCAAGACACCTTCTGTGTAACCCTAAACCAAAGTGATGCGATAGCGCCTGATAAAATCATTCGCAGCTTTGTTTACCATCATCCGGTACTTAACTCGAACACGGTAGAAGCCCAACATAAACGCGAGCAGATTTGCGGCAAAAACAACACCCACTTTGCAGGCGCTTATTGGTACAACGGATTCCATGAAGACGGTGTTCACAGTGCTCTCGATGTGACTAAGCGCTTTGGCCTAGATTTGAGCACGAGTTCAGTACGATGAACACTCACACCATGACACCCGACATGGGGATAGCATCAGAAAAGAGTGAAGAGCTCAGCGGAATTTACTGGGGTAACGTACGCCACCGCCGCTTTGGCGATATTACTCATGAATTTAGCTACCAGTTGTACATGATGGGATTAGATCTCGATGAAATCCCTCAAACAACCACTCGCAGTCGCTTATTCGGTACTCAGTGGTATAACCCGATTCGCTTTGTTGAATCGGATTATCTCGCTGAAAAAAAAGAAAATGTCACAGCTGATGAACCTAAATCACTTAAGCAACGTATAGCATCCAAAGTACGACAACTTGGTGGGGTTTGGTCTGTATCAAACCGTGTAACGATGCTGGCTCAGTGCCGTTGTTTAGGGATTTATTTCAGCCCAATCAACTGTTTCTTCTGTTACGACGAAACAGGAGATTGTAAGTACATGTTGGCTGAAGTGAGTAACACGCCTTGGCGAGAAAGACACTACTATCTCATCGACATGCACCAAGAATTAAAGGTTAAGAAAGAGTTTCACGTTTCGCCGTTCATGGATTTGAACATGACTTATTTTTGGAAGATTAAGCCACCAGCGAAACGCACCTTGGTCCACATTGAAAGCCGCCGAGACGACAAGCTTTTCGATGCGACACTGGCCTTGACGAAACAGTCAGTAACCAAGACAAACATTAGACGAACGGTATTCAAGATTCCGGCGATGACGATAAAAGTCGTGATGGGAATTTATTATCAGGCTCTCAAATTATTCCTGAAGAAAGTACCGTTTGTGGGGCACCCAGACTCAACATCTTAAGTGTCTTCACAGCAACTAAATAATAGAACTCGACCCAAGCTTGGGTTCGCTCCAACTAAGGGGCACAACCCAGCTTAGTTGGCACAAAATATTAGAATGAGTTATCAGCGAGGTTTCCATGGAACAGCTTGCAAAACAAAACAACAACGTAGAACAACAAGCTAAAGCCGTTGCTGTTTCAAGCAACTGCAAATATCGAGCTCTGATTTTCAAGGTTCTAGAACGTCTGCAATTCGCAAAACTTGAAGTGATAGAAAGAGACCAACATTCGGTGTTCGGAGACAGAGAAGCGACCTTGAGCGCTCAGATTGTTATCCATGATGCGAGCTTTTATCGAGATGTTGTGATGAACGGCAGTATTGGTGCATCTGAGGCCTACATTGATGGAAAATGGACCAGTCCAGATCTCACCAAAGTGATTCAAATCATGGCTCGAAATCAAGCACAGTTAGACGAGCTTGATGACAAGACGCAATGGATTTCACGAATCAAAAATTTACTGCTACGCCGTAAGAACGCCAACACCGAGCAAGGCTCCAAACGTAATATTCTCGCCCACTACGACATTGGTAATGAGCTATATGAGCGCTTCCTAGACAGTTCAATGCAATACTCTTCTGCTATCTACAGCGAAGATGCGTTAACCCTGTCGAAAGCACAACAGAACAAAATGAAAACCATCTGTGAGCGTTTAGAACTGTCTGAATCAGATAACGTGGTTGAGATAGGCACTGGCTGGGGCGGATTGGCGATATTTATGGCTCAGCACTACGGCTGCCACGTTACGACCACTACCATTTCAGACGCTCAGCACGAGCTGGCAGAACAGCGCGTCAAAGCACTCGGCTTAACCGACAAAATCACCCTACTGAAAGAGGATTATCGCAACCTCACTGGTGAGTATGACAAGTTGGTATCTATCGAGATGATAGAAGCGGTCGGACATGAATATCTACAAACCTTCTTTGAAAAGTGCTCTTCTCTGTTGAAGCCTTCAGGGAAAATGCTGATTCAAGCGATCACCATTGCCGACAGTCGTTATGATAAATACCGTAAAGGCGTCGACTTTATTCAGAAGTACATCTTCCCCGGAGGTTGTTTACCTTCGGTTGCCGTGATGACTCAACATCTTGCGACCAGCACCGACCTTGTCGTCCAAGAAATCGATGACATTGGCCTTCACTACGCTCGCACACTCAACGACTGGAACGTTGCCTTTGAAAACAGCTGGGAAGAACTCGAATCATTAGGCTATTCAGAAGAGTTTAAACGTCTTTGGGTCTTCTACTTCTGTTACTGCGAAGGGGCATTCCTAGAGCGCGTGATCAGTACTCATCACCTTGTCGCAAGAAAACCTCGTTATTTTGGAGCAAAAGATGAAACGGTTTTGGATTATTAATCTCGTTCTGTTTCAAGCGACCTGGGTTTGCAGCGCCTTCTTTACCGCGCAAGCCCCGTTCGTCACGCCATTGATCGTGGTGGTTCACTTCCTTCTCTCTCCAACTCGCAGTAGCGACTTGAAAATACTCGTCTTATTACCATTGGGGCTATTGCTTGATAGCCTCATGCTCCACTTCGGTATTTTTGCCGTCGACTCTGAAATTGCTAATCAATCTTGGTTTCCAGTTTGGCTCATTTGCCTGTGGATCATGTTCTTAATCAGTTTCAATCACAGCCTGAATTGGCTTTTAAAATGCTCAAAAGTGATCTTGTTTGTCATAGGGTTCGTAGCAGGTACTAGTAGTTATTGGGGAGGCATCAAAGCAGGCGCCCTTCTTACTACTTGGCCAGATGCATCGGTGCTAGCTGCCCTTGCATTAAGTTGGGGGATTTTGTTGCCCTTACTGGTGGCCGCTTACTCCAACTTAGTACAACCCAAAATGGCAACAACGAGGTGACTTATGGCTTTTCCACGCAACCCTACGCAAGCGCTCAATTCTAAGAGCGATAATAGTCGCGTTCGCACACAAGCAAGCGAGCAATCAAGAAATCGACTATTTAGCTTAGTCACCTTAACCCTCATTTGCGCGGCACTGCTATTCGCAGGAAGCGCTAAAGCTTCCGCTGTAGATAATCTAAGCAAACGCGGCCAAGGTGAGATGAGCTACCTGTTTTGGACGCTCTACTCAGCTGAATTCTACGCGACCCCAACCAATTCTGAACGCGCTTTAAAGCTTGAATATTACCGCGCGATTGACAGCAAAGACCTCGTTGATGCTACACAAGATCAATGGAGCAAACTTGGTTACTCCAATAACAATATTCAACGTTGGTTGAAGCCTCTTTACGAGATGTGGCCTAACGTAGAAGCAGGAAGCACACTCACTATCCGCGTAACTGAAGACAACGTAAGTCGCTTCTATTTCGATGAGCAACCCATCGGCACCATCCAAGACAAGCAATTTGGTGAAGCCTTTCTCGCGATTTGGTTATCTGAAAATACATCTGAGCCCGGTCTACGCAAACAACTATTAGGTTTGAACAAATGAATCCAAAAACAACAATAATAAAATTTGCTTTGGCACTGTTTTCACTCACTTGGCTGACGGGTTGTGGCTCTGCAAGTTTAGATAACCACGTAGACACCACTCCGGAACTTAAGCTTGAAACCTTTTTTAATGGTGAACTGAAGACCTATGGCATGGTCCTCGATCGTTCGGGAGACTTACTGCGCCGCTTTGATGCCAAGCTTATCGCGACTTGGGACGGAAACAACGGAGAAATTAAAGAGTGGTTCTCCTTTGCTGATGGTGAGCGTTCAACTCGCGTTTGGAATCTCATCAAAACCGGAGACAACACCTACACAGGCACCGCCAACGATGTCGTTGGCACGGCATATGGAGAGACCCAAGGTTCAGCGCTTTACTGGAAATACGATTTAGAAATCGAAGTAGACGGTAGCACCTATGACGTAGTGCTTGATGATTGGATGTTCTTGATGGACGACAAACGCCTGTTCAACAAAACCGAGATGTCTAAGTTCGGCTTTAAAGTCGGTGAGGTGATTTTGTATATCGAAAAACTTTAATTAACTGGCGTTTCTGATTCTCAGATCCATCAGAGATAACCTTTACCTCAAAAAAGAATCTCTGCCCGCAATGCAATCTCAACCCACAACAGAAAATTGTGGGTTGTTCTGTTTAATCCCTCGAATAGCATACCTGTATGCTCAAGCCTTTGTGCTAAGATGCGCCACCAGCATACAAATGGGCTAAACTCAGTTGAGCGAACGTGATATACAGTTCCACCAATTCAGAGCTTTTCCCCATTGGTTTCGCTAAGCGTAGATTCCCTACCATGAATAATTGAAAAGGCTTTAAAGCATGAGCAAGTTGACCTCAGCGGAGCGTAAAGCTCGCGACAATGAACGTTTCTCACAACGTGTAAACGACCGCAGAGAAAAAAGCGAAGACGTAGTTGCTTACGCACTGACCAACAAGAAAGCTGTAAAATTCCTGACTAAGTCGGAAAAGAAACGCTTCAATGAAGCGAAAGTCATTCGCCAAGAAGAACAGCGAGTGAAAGATCAAGAAGAGCTCAACAGAATCGAAGACTCATTCACGACCAAACAGTTCGACGACGAGTAATCTGATTTTCAAAAGCGCTGGCCCTATGCCGGCGTTTTTACTTTTTAGTACTCCTTCTTTTTTCCTTCCTGGCTTACATCACTTTCTCAAACCTCAATTCTATCGAGCAATCTTAGTCATGAGCCTCAGCATCTTGGTCTTAGATCTCAGAAAACACGCTTTCAAAGCCTTACTATCTCGATTCAATTCAACAATCCCGAGTCCCCATGATTTTAATCACCGGATCAAGCAGCGGTTTAGGCGCAGCTTTAGCTAAGCAATATGCGAACGCATCAAACAGCCGTCAGCGCTTAATGATCACTGGCCCCAGCTCACAACGTTTAGCTGAATTAGCGAAAAACCTACCAGCAGATACCGTTAGCCAAACCTGTGATCTATGTGACCCGAACTCCGTGAGCGAACTGCTTGATGCATTGCCAGAAACACCAAAACTGGTGGTTCACAGCGCTGGCAGTGGATACTTCGGTAAGATAGAACAGCAAGATCCAGCGGCGATCAGTGACATGCTAAAAAACAATATCGAGTCCTCGATATTTCTGATTCGCGAGCTGGTTCAGCGTTACAAAGATCAACCCGTCACCATTGCAGTCGTGATGTCGACCGCGGCTCAAGGCGCTAAAGCAGAAGAGTCCACCTACTGCGCAGCAAAATGGGCAGTAAAAGGCTTTATCGAATCGGTAAGGTTAGAGCTCAAAGGTCACCCGATGAAAATCGTTGCGGTTTATCCCGGCGGAATGGCGACAGAGTTTTGGGGAACCAGCGGCAAAGCAATGGATACTTCAAGCTTTATGACAGCTCAAGAAGCCGCTCAAATGCTGCAACAGGCGTTAACCAGCACTGAGCATGGATTTGTATCAGATATCACGATAAACCGCGGTTAACGGTCAAAGAGAGCGTCGAACAGGTAAACAGAGCTATTCGAGCTAGTTAAATGACCTCCGGCGGAGCCGGAGGCTTATTGGGTGACGCCCTCTAAGGGC
>NZ_JBFSPI010000032.1:0-50045 GCF_041464685.1 Vibrio sp. 10N.237.312.B06 | reverse complement strand
CGAACCGAGGTCCACGGATTTGCAATCCGCTGCATAGCCACTCTGCCAAGGCGCCATTTTTCAACACGTTAGCACCGACTAAACGTTAGCACCACTGTGTTCGGGTGCCTACTTTACGGATCGAGGGGAGATAGTCAAACAAAAAAATGAATTTCAATTTCGTTTGCTGACATTTAAATCAAATTGCTGCATGTTCGATCTCTTCAATCAATAAACACGCAGCAAAATGGAGCAAATTAAGGAATTCGACGTTACCACTTCTTCATAAAACGACCGACTAGGCTTGGATGGTAAGCCCAACAATGGTCAAACATCGTCATAAGTTGTGGGTTGCCATATTTCGAAAGACTAACCGCATGGAAACGGTTTTTGTGCTCTTTCAATTTTTCAACCTGAGCAATCATTTCATCAGACTGCTTAGGAGCAATAAAGTCAGAAAGCACGATCAAATCTGCGTTCTTGTATTTGTCACCCGTCATCAAATCAATCGACTTCATCAGAACAGGTTCTAAATCTGTACCGCCATGGAATGAGTAGCTTAAAAAGTCACTCGCTTCACGTAGGCCATCTTGCCTTGTTAATTCATAGGTGATCTGCTCAGAAGAGAACAGAATCACGTAACAGTCTCTCTCTTCCGCAAGAGCGATTTGCATCAAAGCATAAGCCATTGCTTTAGCTGACTGCTCAGGGAAACCACTCATAGAACCAGAAGCGTCCACACAGACGATGAACGGCCCTTTTTCAATATCGACGTTTTTGCTATCAGGCTTTTGCGCTTTTACTTTACGTAATGTCCGTGATTTACCTTGCGAACGATAGCTCAATAAACGCTTGTCGGCCAAGTGCTTATAAAAGATAACCTCAAGTTCAGGGTAAGCGAGGAACATGGTTTCGTTTGGCAGCATCTTGTTGAGATCATCACTTTCGTGAATCCCAACAATATCATCGACCGCTTCATCGCTTTTCTCTTCAACCATCTGCAGTTCTTCTACAGGAGCTTTGTGTAGCGAAGGATCATCTTCCTCACCAGCCATACGTCCTAGTTTTTCTGCGATCTCTTGCAAACCCTTGTGCTTATTCAGAAACTCAGCGTGGCGCTTCATGATGGTTAGGTCTGTTTTGCTTAATTTGGCCGATGCCATGTCCCACAAACGCCCTACACTGCCTTCATCGCCCGACTCTGTCACTTTGTCCATGTTTTTCATGGTTTCCATGCGCTGATAAAGATCAGCTAAGACTTTTTCTTTGCTTGTTTCGAGTTCGGTGACTTGAGCTTGTTTGATGGCATCTGACAGCGATTGGTACCATTGATCACAAAAGTAATGTGGAAACATCGCGTTATAAACACCTTTATTGTTTTCCATCAAACGTCTTGCTTGTAGATAAAATGCTGAGTGCCACTCCAGCTTCTTAATAACGCGATCAATCTCGTCAAAAAACTGAGATTCATCCCAGTAAATCACTTCTTGGTAAAGTGCGATTTCCTCTTGGAAACGGTCGGTTTCACACACTTTAGTGACGCGTTTTTTTACTTTACCGCGCCATTTAACTAAGTGGTTTTTGACTGATGTTTTCACACCTTTATTCTCAGCAGCCATCATCACTTGAGAACGAGCGATAAGATCATTCATCGCGGTATCAATGATACCAGAGTCAGCCACCATCAAAGCGAAGTTTAAGCCGTCAGCTCCTAACATATGCTCCCCCTCTTACTCAAAGTACTGACTCATGAACTTAATGCGTTGCGCGATCTTGCTACTCTTCACTTTTGTCGTTTCAAGCTCTTGTGTTACCGCCTGTAAGCTTGATTCCATCGCTTTCGGTAAATCAGGGTCAATATAGTTATGCGGTAATGCGTCATGGAATTCAGTGCGTACTCTTTTTAACTTGAATTCAGCTGCAGTTAACTGTTCTAGGGCTTTCTCAGCGCCGTTCAACCACTTGTTATACAGTTCTTGATCTAAACCGTCAGTAGTCACCACACTCACCAATACAGAACGATTAGCAATATCTTTGATCACTAGTTGATTCGATGCATCCAAGTCGAGCTTTAAGCGGCATAGATTTTTGTTTTCGTTTACGTAACCATAAATGTCGCCATGACCTTCTTTTAGAACGCGGTCAAAATCATCTTTGGCTACATACACCCAACGACTATCGCCTTTCTCAGATTCAGACACCGACATATTGCTTTGCAGCATAACCAATTTAATAAGATTGTATGCGCTACCGACGCTGTACATTTTCGCGTTCTTTATATCATGTTGGTAAACGTCTTTACGTCGTAAGCCACTGGTTGACTCCACAGAGAGCGACACCGACAGAGTCGATTCAACATCATCTTGAATCTCTTCTAGCTCTTCACGAGACATTTCGATTTGAGATTTAGACTCTTGCTGATCAAACGCTCGGTTCAACGCAAAATCTTTTACAACGCTACGAACCACATCGCGAGATTCAGGGCTATGCCACAAACAATCTTGAAGAAGCATAATATCGAGCGGGTTAACGCTATCACGGCCACTGAAGAATGCGCTCGCTTTCAATAGTTTAACCGCTTTCTTCCAGCGTCTGTCCGAAACATACAAATCCGACTCGGATGCTGAACCTTGCTTCTTAACCGTCTCTTCAAGCATGGTTTTTAGCTCAAATAACTTGTTAAACGAGTTATCCGTCAGCTCCAGATTATCGAGTTCTTTCTGCCATTGATGATATTCAATGTCTGTAATCGCTAACCCTTTTGGAATGACGGCTTCTTGAGAAGTACCTGTTGTCAGCATCGATTTGAAGTTTTGTTTGTTTTGAATACGGTTGACGAACACACGAACTAACATTCGGTCATAAAGTGCTTCTAGCCCGCTGTCTTCGTCTGGAAGTTCATTAGACGCTGAAACCAACAAGCGCATCGGCACACGCTCAATGTCTGCGCCGTTTTTAAATGTCTTTTCGTTAACCACAGTCAGTAACGTATTGAGAATGGCAGGGCCTGCTTTCCAGATCTCATCAAGGAATACGACTTGCGCGGTTGGTAGGTAGCCTTCGGTCAGCCTTACGTAACGACCGTTGTCTTTTAATTCTTGAATGCTTAGTGGGCCGAACACTTCCTCAGGAGTAGAGAAACGTGTCATCAAATATTCGAAGTAGCTACTGTTGTCAAAAGCCTGGATGAGGCGTTTAGCGATAAGGCTTTTTGCGATACCCGGAGGGCCCAATAGGAACACACTTTCGCCAGCCAGAGCCGCCAGTAAACAAAGCTTAATGGTGTCTTCTCTTTCATAAACGCCATCAGAGAGAGCATGCGCTAATTTATTGATTCTTTCAGAGAGTAGCGCCTTGTCAGCATGTGAGGAAATAGAAGGGTTCATGCGTTACTCCGAAAATCTTTGAACAGTTGAGAGTGTAGATACGTTTTTATACATTTGTTAGCACTTTGTTACAAGTATCTTTTATTATTGAGTTGCCTTTATATCAGATGGTTAAGCTGCAATTTTCGCGCAATCATAGATTCCAATTATGAGAGTAGCATCACGAATGGTGTGAAACTAAATCTATTGTTAACCCTAATTTTTCTTTTATTTTCGACACCATAGACGTTATGGTGGTACACGTCTTCAGTTATAAGAAAAATTGGCAAGGAAAGTGGCCAGATTGCATGAGTAAAGTTATCCATCAATGGAAAAGTATTTCTCTTATAGAAGAGAACGTGACGCTCCCTACGAACGTCGTGGTAAAACATACAACAATAAACCACCCCGGCGCGGCCGTTATTCTTCCTATCACTTCGTCTGGAAAAATCATCCTCATTAACCAGTTTCGTCCTTCTCTTAAAAAATGGCTTTTGGAACTCCCTGCTGGCACGATGGAAATTGATGAGACACCTCTTCAATGTGCACAACGCGAACTCGAAGAAGAAACGGGTTACAGTGCAACTTATTTCCAGAGCTTGGGACAAGTTACCCCTTTAGCTGGCTTCTGTGATGAGATCCAACACTTGTTCATCGCAAAAGACTTAAGCCTTACTACCCGCTTTGAATGTGATGAAGATGAAGTAATAGAGGTTATCGAACTTAGCTTGGAAGAACTGCAACATAAAATTCGCAACGATCAAATTACCGATACCAAAACCATCGCTTGTTTAAGCAAAGCCCAACTATGTGGCCATCTATAGCCAATTATATGACTACCTAATAGTACTCTAGGAGATAAACATGGACTTTCGTTCTGACACCGTAACTAAACCTTCGCAAGCTATGCGTGATGTAATGGCAAATGCAGAAGTAGGCGATGATGTATATGGCGATGACCCAACCGTCAACGAACTGGAACAATGGGCTGCAAATGAAACCGGTTTTGAAGCGGCTATGTTCACTTCTTCCGGCACACAGGCCAACCTACTGGGTTTAATGGCGCACTGTGAGCGTGGTGACGAATACCTTTGTGGCCAACAAGCGCACAACTACAAATACGAAGCTGGCGGCGCTGCAGTATTAGGCTCGATTCAACCTCAGCCAATCGAGAACAACCCTGACGGCACGTTAGATTTTAAAAAGCTTGCTGCAGCGATTAAGCCAGACGACAGCCACTTTGCTCGTACTAAGCTTCTTAGTTTAGAAAACACAATCAATGGTAAAGTGCTGCCAGTCTCTTACCTAGCGGAAGCGCGTGAGTTCGTAAACCAACACGGCCTGCAAATGCACTTAGATGGCGCGCGTGTCTATAACGCGGCGGCTGCACTAGATGTTCACATTAAAGAGATCGCACAACACTTCGATTCGATGACAATTTGTTTATCAAAAGGTTTGGGTGCTCCGATTGGCTCTCTACTTCTTGGTAGCAAAGCGTACATCGCTAAAGCTCGTCGATTGCGTAAAATGGTCGGTGGTGGTATGCGTCAGGCTGGTATTCTTGCTGCAGCAGGTAAAATGGCGCTCACGGAGAACGTGGCTCAACTTAAAGTAGACCATGAAAACGCAAAAAAACTAGCGATTGGTCTAAGCAAGTTAGAAGGTTTCTCAGTTAACCCTGATTTCATTCAAACTAATATTGTGTTTGCGAAGTTAGATCAGTCGGTTGATATTAACCGTATCGCACGGGAGTTAGGAGAGCAAGGCATTACAATGTCACCAGGTAACCCTGTACGTTTTGTTACTCATAGAGATATCAGTTCAAAAGACATCGCGACTTTCCTAACTAAGTTGGAAAGTGCGCTTTAACGCTGAACAAGATTCGTATTAAAGCAATTAAGACTAGAGCTTCCCTTACGAAGCTTTAGTCTTTTAAAAAAAATCATTCACCTCTTCCACCGAAAAATAGCCACCTATACCTATACCGACTAATCTGCCTAATAGACTCAACTAAATTAACTGCAACAGAACGCAATCTTGTTTTGGCCTATGTGAATACCTTCTATGTATTAAACCTGCGTTTAAGTATTAAATTATCGTTAAATTTCGATTTTCATTTGTGAGATTGAATTTTTCATGCACGATAAAATCAAATAATTTAATCGTAATAATTTAATTTTCATTTGCCATGCGTACGGTATTTAAGAATAAAAAATACCAATTCTAAAAAAACATCGTAAGAGGCTAATTTAAATAGAAATTACCAACCAATATAGATAGCCACTGTTCACTATTACAATTAAAAATTTTCACATTCAAATTATAAACCAGTGAATAAAACTAAAAACAAAATATTCCTGGAAGAATAATCCATCGAAAAATTCACCAAAAATAACGCCGTAGACCATAGTTCTAATTTTATCAATTAATAAAAATCCACTCGTAAATTTAACTGTGGGTCAAAAACTGCCTATCTAATTGAAAACAAAATTATTCTCTAAAAATGTACTATTTATACCTTACCTTAAACTCATACTAAAACTCATACTTCGTCTAAATAATAAACTTTTTTTACTACTTCACCATTTTTTAAAGCACTTATAGTTTTGAAAGTTAAGCAACAGGTTACATTCAATCAATGAGAGGTGAAATGATGATTAGAGCATTCGTATTTATTCACAAATTCATCGTCTCAACGTTAATTTTTAGTCTGTCACTTTCATTCTACACCAGTGCTAACACCTTAACGTTAGGAATTAATGGCCAGATCAAAGATCGATGCGAAATAAATTTCTTTTCTGGCAATGTCATGAAGTTTACGGAACACCGTGATGTACAACTATTGCCTTTTAATATGTATTGTAACCGTCCGTTGGGTATAACGATTAATTCAAAATATGGAGGCTTAAAATATCAACACCAAGGGGTTGATATTATTGAAACTTATAATCTGTCATTACAAATAGACGAGCTTCGTCTTTATGAAAGTAGGCACAGCAGCCAACTTACTTCACCAGTAATGATAAACAGTTCTGGTGTTATTCCTTTCTCTCAACAGGGGAGCCTTAGGGTAGCACTCGAAAATAGCTTGCGTTTCGCGGGTTATTATCAAGACGTTATTGAGATCGAAGTTTACCCTTCGATTCATAGCGTGACCAAGTAAAAGCTCTGCAATGTATCTGCAGAACAACATACGCTCAGCAGTATTCGAGCCAATCATTTAAGATAAAGGAATTTCTAATGAAAAAGCTAACACTCTACGCAGCAACAGTCACAGCTATTTTTGGTGCTCAAGTTCAAGCCGCTCCTGGTGATGTCCAGCTAGTTGGTTTTGTTTCACCTGTATGTGAAGTTACTGGTCTTTCAACACAACTGATGGACTTTGGTAATGTATCTCAAATTCAAAACCTTTCTGTTAGTGGCCTTAACATGAAGTGTAATGACGTCGATGGTGCAACTGTAACACTGACGAGTGCTGAGGGTGGTCTAGAGTCCGATGATAGCGAAGACTACGCTCTTACATACGAAGCAACATTTAACCCTTCAGGCTTAGCTCCTTTCACGCTTAATGCGCCAGGAGGCCCAGGCCTAAATGACGTTTCAATCAGTAACTCTTATGGTGGTTCAGGAGTATTGGCGACTGGTGTTGCCGCGTCCATTGATATTGTGACAACAGAAACCTCCCCATGGGCAGGTGGTTATTCAGATACGTTAACCGTAAATATCACCTCAAATTAGAGGTTGAATAAGTCGGGGGCTATTATTTGGCCTCCGACTTCATCTAAGCCTTTGTTGTATTAAAACTTAACCTCAGTTGTATTACGACTCTAGTTTAATTTGGAGCTCATCGCGATGTATAAATGGATCATGCATAAATGGACTGTTCTCTTATTATTGTCACTCACTTGTTTGTCAGCTCATGCGTTCAAAGTAGAGCCGATGTCTATGGAGATGACGCCACTTGGTAAAAGAGCTCAAATGACGATGAGGGTTGAGAATTCGTCTACCGAACCACTCACAGTCGAACTGTCTCCAGTATTTATGACTATGAATGAATACGGAAAAGAGACCACGACGCCTGCAGATGACGAGCTATTAGTGATTCCAGTAACTGCAATTATAGAGCCTGGACGTTCGCAATCTATTATGGTCCGATATTTAGGCGATCCGTCCATTACAGAGTCAAAAGCTTTTCGTATTGCTGTTAAGCAAGTGAAAGTTCAAAGAGCAAGTAGCAACCAAGGGCAAGTGAGTCTGTTACTTCAGTTTAATACGCTTATCAACGTGCGACCTCAGAACACGGCCTCTCAACTAGAAATTAAAAGTATCGAACCAAATAACAAGAATAACAAATGGGTCCTTGAAGTACTGAACAGCGGTAATAGTTATGGTCGGTTAACCAATACGACATGGAAAATTTCTGACGGCAAAAAATCAACCTATTTAAAAGGCGTAGAAATCGCCAAACGTATTCCAGGAACTTTAGTTCTTCCCTATTCCACTCGTTTTTTCGAAATGCAGCCACTTGAAAATTACAATGTAGAGACGCTATCGATTGAAATCGAGCAGGATCAGTAGCAATGAGACGTTATATTTTTGGTGGGTTCATTTCTTGTTTTCTGTGTGCACAAGCGTTTGGCATAACACTGTTTCCAACCGTCATTGAACTCAATACCGATCACAGGGCAACATCGCAACTGGTTGTGACTAACAACTCAACGCGGGATCTCCCACTTGAAGCTAACGTTCGTCGTTTGAAATTCTTACCTGATGGTACGTTCCAAACATCAGATCTATCGAGTGAGGTGATGTTTGTGTTTCCACCTGCCGCTATGTTGGCACCCGGTGAACGTCAAGTATTCCGTATACAATGGTTGGGAAACCGCCAACTCGAAACATCCCAAAGTTACTTTGTTCGTTTCAGTACCGTAAATATTGGTCAAAACAACGAAAAAATGGACAGTCCTACCAGTTTAACAACCGGTATCAATTTGCAAGTTCACTACAATGCGTTGTTGCACATTCACTCATCCTCGCTAGAGCCTGACGTGAACTTACATATAGATGAACAAGGAAAACTAACACTCACTAATTCAGGGTCGCGATTTACCTATACATCGTTACTTCATTTTAAGGGGCTCGACTCTCAGAACCAAAAGGTACATGAGGCTTTAGGTGAACAGTTTATTCCACCACGCTCGACTATTACTTTGCCTTCTTCTTTAAATTACTTACCAGTAGGCACTTATCATGGATATGAAAACTGAAACCTCTCACAAGATGTGGCAAGTTTTCTATGTCTTGGGATTAGTACTGTTTTATTGTGCCGCCTTAAGCCCTGTAGCTTGGGGCCAGGATATGGTATTGAACCCGACAGGACGCGACATTCAACTTACCTCTTTACTAAGGATAAGTGACACCATTCTTGGTGAAGCGGACATTATCATTACCGCAAACAACGAAATTCTTTTGCCAAAGGAAAGTACGCTGTCTCTCCTTTCGTCTGTCGTCACTCAAGAAGGTATTGGTAAGCTCCATGACACGACAGACGATGAGATGCTGTCGCAGCACCACTTTATGAGCGTAGGGCTGGGACTTAATTTCGACTTTTCTTCGTTGGAATGTATCGTGACGGTTCCGCCAGAATTTAGCTTAACCCAACAACTCTCGATGAACGGCGCAGATGATTTTTATAACTATGCTGAGCCAAGTCTGTTAAGCGGATACGTTAACGTCGCCCTTTCCGCCAATGAGAGCCAATATGTCGATCAAAAATCGTCAAGGCAAGATCTTTATCGCAGTCAATTCGACTCTGCACTTAACATTGGTTTTTTCAATTTTGAATATGAATCCTATTTAGAAAATGGTTCATCGAAAAAGTCACAATATGTGAGAGAAGGAACTCGTCTTAATATTGACTTTGCACAGCAAGGTGCACGACTTGTGCTCGGCGATATGTACAACAGTGGCCAATCTTTTCAGGACAGTACCGACATACTTGGTATTGGCTTAACTCGAGATTTCACACTGATTCCAACCAGAAATGCACGACCACGAGCCAATCAATCATTCACACTTCAAAGAGCCTCGAATGTCGATGTCTATATAGATGGGATTGCAGTCCAACGATTAACTTTAGGCGCTGGTAGCTACAACCTTAGTGATATACCTCTTGCGCAAGGTAGTAACGATATTGTACTCGTCATTACCGATCGTTCTGGGAATGAAGAGCGTATCGAGTTTTCTATTGCGACGGGTAACGACTTACTCAATAGCGGTGAGTTTGAATATAGCATTATGTACGGAGCACCCTCTGAACTCCAAAATGGACAACTAGAATACCTAACCGATGAGCGTATTTTCCATGGTTATGTCGATGTGGGGATTAACCCTTGGTTAACGTTAGGTACCAACTTTCAAACCCGTGAAGATTTATATCAATATGGTACTACCGCACTCATCGCTTCTAGATGGGGAGTCACTGAACTCAATGCTTCACGTAGCGAACATCCTGTATTTGGAACTGGCGATGCTTACAAATTTGCATTTGATGCGGAATTTTCCAGCAAGAATACACTGGCTCCACAACTGAGTGTGAGTTATGAGTATCTGAGCAACAATTTTACTGGTGTTGCTGGGTTTGACGCCTCCGACAAAGACATCAACTTAACCACTCATTATGCTTCTGCATTCGGTTCGATTTATCTAAGTCGATCATTACGTGCCGCCATGACAGTCAATTACCGTTCAGGAATAGACAAAGAGAACGACTATTGGCTAATTAGCCCGAGTTTATCGGACGGACTGTTTGATACTCACGCGACTTGGAGTGCCCGTGTTAGCTATCAAGATCACGCCAGTAAAGACGATGACATCAGCACTACGCTCACCATAAGTTGGCCTCTTAGCCGACAAACTCGTGTCGTCGGTCGTTACAGTACAGAGCTAAGAGAAGCCGCCTTAGATTACAGCTATCAGAATAATATAGGTAACACCGGAGGGATATCAGGCTTTGCGAGTGTCATTACGAATGAAGAAACGGACGCCGATATGGACGCTGGTATTAACTATACGGCAAACCGTTACGAATTGAGTGCCACCCATGCCTCGCGACTTGACGACATTAGTGGTGACACAAGAAACCACAGTACCGACGTGACCATCAGCAGTGCACTTGCGTTTGCAGGTTCATCGGTAACGATCGGCAGACCAGTCCGAGAAGCATTCGCTATTGTCAGCAAGCATGAAAGCCTCGCAGAGAATGACGTGGCATTAGACCCAACAAAAGATGGAGAGTACGCACGCGTTTACCTTAACGGAGATGCCAGTGCCATGGTCCCTGATCTTGTTGCTTATAATAGCCAAGTCATCGGTTATGAGGTCGATAACTTACCACCGGGATATGATTTGGGGGATGGTGCTTTTTGGGTTAAGCCTGATTACAAGCGGGGCTTCCAACTACAAATTGGTTCCGATGCTGTCTTAACCGTGATTGGTAAGCTATACGACCGTCAAAGTAACAATCCAATTTCACTTGTCGCTGGTGTAGCACATTACCTTGGTGAAGCTAAACAGTTACCGATTGACTTCTTTACCAATCGGAGTGGCATATTTGCGATATCTGGGTTAAAGCCAGGGAAATATCAACTGATTCTTGACACTAAAGGACAAGAGTCAGCCGTCATTACTCTCAGCGAGCGCAGTGACAACTTGATCAGACTAGGAGATGTGTATGTGGATTAAACAACTTCGGTGGGGAGGATGGTTCCTCATCGCCATAAATTCTGTATCCTCTGTATTAGCATGTGAAGCTAGTGCATTGACGATTCAACCCGTCTCATCCCAGTCTCAATACGACGTTTTCAACACTGGTAATTACGCAACAATTAATACTTATAGGATCGATGCGAATATAATTGGAGAAGCCTGTAAATTGAGTTTGGTTTTACAACTTAACGATACCAGTCGGACGTTAAAAGGGTTAAACCAAGACAAACTCAACTTCGAGTGGAGTGGACAAGAGGGTGTGCCAATCGCGAATCAGTGGCATTTATCATTAACCGACAGTCAACCTTCGACAACCATACAAATGCGTTTCCCAAGCAAACAGTGGCTAGCGTCAGGAACCTACCGGGGGCTTTTAGAAGTGTCGCCCTCTTATACCTCAGACAACCAACAAATAGAGATCAGCCCTAGCTCACTCCCAGTATCCGTTACCGTGCCACCAGCTGCAAAAGTTCACTTTTATGGGTTAACTCAACAGCATTATGACCTTGATCTAGGAACATTATATTCAAACAAGATTATTCGTTCTGCACCGAACCTATGGGTGCAAAGTAATACAGCGTATACCATCGTATTGGAATCATCCCATCAAGGGATGCTACGTCATGAATCTGATGAGACAAAATGGGATATTCCATACGAACTTTCCCTAGATAACGATAGAGTAAACCTCGGTCAACTTGATGCAAAAATTCAGCGTATTTCGGCTACGATCGGTCAACCTATTCCTTTGAGTTTTGTAATTGGGGAAACAGAGAACAAACCGGGAGGAATATATGACGATACATTACAAATTTCTATAGAACCTCTCCTTTCACAGCAGCCTTAAATATGTAATTATATAAATCCTGAGATATGCAACGCAATTATATAAAACCCAGTGTCATATAATCACAACACGATTTGTCAGTTTCGGAGTAAAGTATGCATAACAGTAAAAATAATTTAAAGCACATGCTCCTAATTGGCGATAACGGTATAAATAACCAGTTTATTCAACGAGAAATAGAGAAATACAGTGACTTTTGTTTTAGTCGTGAATGTATTTCAGGCATTGAACGTTCGAATCATCGCAAGACGTTTGATGTCATTCTCATTAGTTACTTACTCTTAGCTGATATCAAAGATGTCTACATCACCTTATCAAAAGTAGAGTCCAACAAATGGGTAATCTATGACGTTCCCTCTGATATTACCGGACAGAGTATTACCGTAATGCAACTATTCAACATGTTTAATATAAAAGGCATAATCTATCAAGATGCTCCTGTAGAGCACCTTACACGTTGCTTGAAAACGGTCTGCGATGACGACCTATGGTTACCGAGGAAGTTAATGTCGCATATTTTATCCAATGCGCGCTCCCAAACATTCAAGTCACAGGTAATATTATCTACCCTTACAAAAAGAGAAGCTCAAATATTTAAACGAGTTATCAGAGGAGATACAAATTTAGAGATATCAAGTGAACTATTTATTTCAGAAAGTACAGTGAAAACGCATGTATATAATATATATAAAAAAATAAACGTAACCAACCGAAAAGAAGCAATAAGAAAAGCAAATTTTATCAATAGTTTAGAGACTATTATACAACCAGGTATGTAGTTAATATTTTAGTAACAAATATAGAGACACTGGATTGCTGTTATTTTTACAACAGATCGTATTATAATTTAGGCCCTTGAACAGGTGAGCTTCTATTATCCCCCCTTCCATCATAGAATCACAGTCAGACTGAACAATGAAGTTTAAATCATATCACCAGTGAGTTAATTACATTCTGTCATCTAAGGCACGAGTAGAATTTGTCAACTCACAAAACATCACCTCTCAAGCCCTCTACTCGCCTAACAGAACGAAGTCAGTTGTAACTGTTAACACTATTAGCTTCTAAAATATCTAAAGCATCTAAAGCATCTAAAGCATCTAAAGCAATTCGGACTTGAGCTTCCCCTTAGGGTAAGCTTTATTGTTATGTTTTTACCGGAGCAAAAGCATGACTTACCGTTCCTTCACTTTACTATTACTCACTCTTTCCCCTAGCCTTCATGCCTCTAATTTTGGCGATCCTGAACTGGGTAAAATGAAGTCACCAAGTTGCATTTTCTGTCATAACCCCACGGGTGAAACAAGTAACACTGCTTACCCAAAACTTTCTGGCCAAGATTCAACTTACCTCTATAACACAATGAAAGCTTACCAAAACGGTGATAGACAAGGCGCTTACGCTGAGATGATGCAAACACAACTGAGTAAACTCAATGATCAAGACTTGAAAGATATTGCGGCTTTTTATACTTCACAACAGTAATGGATTTCACCTTCATTAGGTCAGTCTAAGTTAAATAAACATCACTAAGTCGCCTATACTTCAAGCAAACTCACTGAGCTCATTGAAGGTCGGGAGAGATATACCTTTACACGTATCATCCAACCCTTACAATGTGCAGCAAATATATTTATCAAGGTTTATCTCTATGTCTATTCAATGGTTTCCGGGTCACATGCATAAAGCCCGTAAAGAAATCGAAGAAGTTATCCCACAGGTTGATGTGATCATCGAAGTACTGGACGCTCGTATCCCGTTCAGTAGTGAAAACCCAATGATCTCTTCACTGCGCGGCGATAAGCCTTGTGTAAAAGTGTTGAACAAGCGCGATCTTGCGGATCCTGAGCTTACTGAGCGTTGGATTGAGCACTTCGAGAAAGAGCAAGGCGTTAAAGCGATTGCGATTACTACTAGCGCTAAAGAAGAAGTTAACCACGTTATGGAGCTCGTGCGTAAGTTAGCACCGCACCGTGAACAGATGGGTAAGAACATTCGTACAATGATCATGGGCATCCCGAACGTGGGTAAATCGACCATCATCAACTGTTTAGCGGGACGTACGATCGCGGTTACTGGTAACCAACCTGCGGTAACTCGTCGTCAACAACGTATCAATCTACAAAATGGCGTGATCCTTTCAGATACTCCTGGAATCCTATGGCCTAAAGTAGAAAACCCACACAGTGGCTTCCGCTTGGCTGCAACAGGCGCTGTAAAAGATACGGCAATGGAATACGATGAAGTGGCATTCTACACAGTCGAGTACCTTGCAAAGCAATACCCTAATCTTTTGCAAGAACGCTACCAAATTGAACAGCTTCCAGAGTCTGACATCGAATTGATGGAAGCGATTGGTCGTAAGCGTGGCGCACTTCGTGCAGGTGGTCATATAGACATTCACAAATGTTCTGAAATCCTACTTCATGAACTGCGTAATGGTACTTTAGGTAAAGTAACGTTAGAGCTACCAGAAATGATCACACAAGAGCTGATCGAAGTTGAAGAAGCGGCTGCGCTGAAAGCCGAACAACAGATTAAGAAAAAAGAAGAGCGTCGTAAGCGTTACTTGAAGAACAAGCGTTAATCTCTCTTCGTTTTAAGAAAAAATCACTTGGTGCGACTAAACGCCAAATAATTAAAACGTCTACTCTAATCAAAAAAGCCCCGAACAATTTAATGCTCGGGGCTTTTTGGTTTGTTCTTCAGCTTTAAAGCAACTTCAGTAAGAGGCAGCTGTTGAGCAAGGAACCATTATTCAACTTGAAATGACTAAGAATACACAATGCTTGCTGTTTTCTGTTCAAGTTCAACGGGAGAGCTCCAAGAAATCACCTTCTCATTCACTTGACTTCCACATGGTGCATTCCAAACTTGCTCTAGTTCTTCTTTACCACCAATCGCTTGATAAAAAGCAATGGCTTGGTGATTTTCAGACATCACCTCTAGGTAAAGACCTGAATCCGAATAGTATTGCTGCAACCACTTCGATAATTCAGACAATAGACGCTTACCGACACCTCTACCGCGATAATTATTGTCTACGTGTAATGCATCAATGAACGTGCCACGCTCAAAGTTGTGATTACCAAACGCGCAGACGAAACCAACCAGTAAACCACCCTCTTCAAGCAATAAAACATGTTGGTTAAAAGGAGGATTAATCAAACGAGTCTGCCAAATAACAGATCTGTCCTCCAAAACATCATTTTCTAAGTAATCATCAGCAAGAATGCCACGGTAATATAGCTTCCAGCTATCCGCGTGTAATTGGGCAATCCGCTCATAATCTTTATATTCAGCTACCTTAATTTCCATTTATTAGCCCTTAGTACTTCCATTTATGACTTGCTACTACATTTCACACTACCTTTATACAATATTTAAGCAAAACATACTAATACACGTTTACACTTTCAATATTGACTTACACGTGTACGCTGATATTCTAGCGCACAGATGTAAGCTCAATGGAAATTTGCTAATGAATAGTGCCGACAAACAATCTACAAAAAAGCCGCCATTAATCTGGCTCAATATTTTTGTATTCTCTTTTAGTATGCTGCTTGCTGTTGTTGCAGCTCCCGTTTATGGCTACTTTTTTGGCTATGGTATGGAGCACTGGATATGGCTAGCGATCTGCTTTACGTTCTGTAACCTTTCAATCACGACGGGTTATCATCGCTTATGGTCACACAAAGCGTTTGAAGCGCATTCAAGCCTAAGATTCCTGTTTGCACTAGGTGGCGCATTTGCCCTGCAGAACAGCGCGTTACACTGGTCTTCTGATCACCGTGTGCACCACAAGCATGTAGATAACAACGACAAAGACCCATACTCAGCAAAACGTGGTTTTTGGTATTCTCACATCGGGTGGATGATTCGTAACTACAGCACCTCGATGTATGAAAATTATGAAAATTGTCGAGATTTAAAGAAAGACAAAATTGTTATGTGGCAGCACAAGCACTATGTTCTGTTGGCATTGCTAATGAACTTCGGTGTTCCTATCGCTTTAGGTGTTATTTACGGTGACGTACTTGGCATGTTGTTAATCGTAGGTGCTGTTCGTTTGGTGCTTAACCATCACACGACATTCTTCATTAACTCTCTTGCTCACATCTGGGGTAGCCAACCTTTTACCGACAAAAACACGGCCCGTGATAACGGTGTGTTAGCGGTTCTAACTTTTGGCGAAGGCTACCACAACTTCCACCACATCTTTGAGAACGATTACCGCAACGGCATCTACTGGTGGCAATACGATCCTACAAAATGGTTGATCAAGAGTGCTTCTTTGATGGGATTGGCAAGCAAGCTTAAGAAAACCCCTCAAGCTCGTATCGAAAAAGCAGAAGCATCAATGTTACTTAAACGCACGCAGCAAAAGATCATGCATCGTGCCGACAAGCAACAAATCGCAGACAAACTTCAACAAGAATTCGATGCTCTAGTATCAAACATGAACGAGTATTACGAAGTCAAAAAGCAGCTACTTGAAAGCAAACGCGAAGATGTTGTGAAGAAGTACGAACACTCTCTACTTAAAGTTCGTTACCAACAAATCAAAATGAATTTTGAGCAACAGAAAAAAAATTGGGCAATGACTGTGGAACAGTATGCTTAAGGTAGAACAATATACTTAAGGCTGAGTAGTCCACTTAATGTACCAGTAACGACACTGCTTAACTCTTATTTGAAGCCCTCATATTACTATGAGGGCTTTTTTATGAGCGTAACCTATTTGCCATTAGCCAAATACTCTCAAGTCTAAATTATGGACTTCAAGAACCATAGTTATTGGATTCCAGAACTCTTTCTTCAATCTGAATTTATACTTATATTACTTTAACTTACTGAGTTTAGACCTAAGGAATTGAAAATGAGCAAACTGACTATTATTGCAACAATCGTCTCTAAAGAAGATAAGATTGAGTTAGTTAAATCAGAGATGATTAAATTGATCGATAAAACCCGTGCTGAAGACGGCTGTATTAATTACGATCTGCACCAAGATAACAGTAACCCTGCCCACTTCGTTTTTCATGAGAACTGGGAATCTGAAGCTCATCTAGAGAAACACTTAGCGAGCCAACACATCGCTCAGTACATGGCTGCGACTGAAGACTGTATCGAAACCTTTGTACTTAATAAAATGACGCACATTGCCTAACCAGTCACTCATTACTGATTCAATAAAAGCCCTGCTCTCAACGCAGGGTTTCTCTTTTGTACAAACTTATATCGGCTCATTCTACTTATAAAAAAACCCGCAAGAGTAGCGGGTATGGTCAATAATTAATGCTGTCAAAAACAGATAAGTAACAACCATCAATCCAATATTGAGTACCACTTTACAGTGGCACTCTGACATTTCTTTTGCTGATCGCTAGCACGGGGGCACTAGTTAAAAGCACGAGCCAAAATGCCATTCCCTTGATATTGGTAAACACTTGAATTACTACTTACAAAGACCGATTCTCCGGGTTTAAGAGAAACTGACCGTCCTTCTGAAGTGACGGTCGCCTCTCCTTCCACACAGAACAAGATCTCCGCGCTACGTAAATACTGTGACTTGCTCTCATCAGTCGCAGACAAGATATCAAAGCCAAAGTCATCCACTGGAATCGGATAGCTCATCTTGCCCTCTTTCAATACAGGCTTAAGACGAATATCTTCTGGCTTAATCGGCTCAAAGATCGTGTTATCGATAAGCTCAGGAACGTCTATGTATTTGGGTGTAAGACCGGCGCGCAGCACATTGTCTGAGTTTGCCATAATCTCCAAACCTGTACCTTGAACATAAGCGTGAGGTGTTTCTGCGAACAGGAACATCGCTTCACCGGGCGCCAGTTCAACCGTGTTGAGCATCAATGGTGCAAACAAACCAATATCACCCGGATAGTGCTGTTTGAATTCAATGCTGTATTGCAGAGCTTCACGCCCCATGACCGTTTTAGCTGGTCGCGCATGTGCAGCATAAAGCTCATTAAGCGCAGACGCTTTGCGGTCACCTTCAAGAGACATAATTGCGCTAAAGAAAGACTTCAGAGAATCACAGTCGGCATTGGCTTTAAGTACATTAAGCTCAATCGCTAACGAAGGAATATCTGCTTCTTCGAACAAGACAATAATATCGTCGATTGGACGAAAGCCATTCATCGCTTTGTAGAAGGTCAACGCATAAACCAACTCAGGCTTGTGGTTTGGATCTTTGTAATTACGATTTGACGCATTCAAAGGGATACCAAGTGCATTCTCTCGCTCAAAACCTAATTCAGATTTACGCTTATTCGGATGAACCTGAATCGACAACGGTGTTTCAGCTGCTAATACCTTAAATAAGAAAGGTAGTTCACCGAAACGTGCCGCCGTGTACCCACCTAAGACATCGATTCTATTTTCATCAATCATGTGAGAAAGCGATTCACCGGTATCGCCTACCTTTGAGCAACCATTTGGATGAGCACCCATCCAGATCTCTGCTTGAGGTTCTTGGTTTGGGTTCACAATACCAAACAGTTGGTTTATAGAGTCTTTGCTTCCCCATGCGTAGTTTTGAATAACGTTGTCGAGTTTAAATAGAGACATAATTACTTCTCATTAAAAATCTGGCTACCAAGCTTGAGCGTGGCGGCGATATTACGGGCAGTGCGAGTCAGGTTTTGATTCGCTTCTGATAAAACTTGGTCTAGAGACTGAGGTGAACGTACGGTTCCAAATAAGCTAGACATTGAGCCGTAAAGTTTTTCAACGTCTTTTCCTAAAGAGCCCGCAATTCCAATGGTTGGAATACTTAGCTTTTGAGCTCTCTGAGCGATTCCGAAAGGTGTTTTACCTTGCAGGGTTTGGTTGTCCATCTGCCCCTCTCCGGTCACGACCAGTGAAGCACCTTCAAGAACCTTATCTGCACCCAAAGCATCTAATACCATCTCAATACCCGCTTTAATTTGGATATTGAATGCAAGACTTAACCCCAGTGGCGTGCCTCCAGCCGCACCAAAACCAGCAGTGTCTCGATGATTAATACCCGTGCGCGCTTGAGCGATATCGGCAAAATGTCCGATCGCAGTATCAAGTTGTTCAACTTGAACTTTTGATGCTCCCTTCTGCGGACCAAACACGGCACTGGCTCCGCTTTCACCACACAGTGGATTGTTCACATCACACGCGACCACAAACGTCACTTCTTTGCATCTCGGGTGTAGTCCATCAAGATCGATGCTTGCTAACTGGCTTAACTCGGCGCCGCCACCAGATAGTTCGTTGCCTTGCTTGTCGAATAACTTGCCTCCCAACGCTTGTAAAATGCCAGCACCCGCGTCATTGGTGGCACTACCGCCCAGACCAATGATGATCTGTTCCACGCCTTTATCTAACGCATCTTTGATCAGCAACCCTGTGCCGTAAGATGATGCTGTGAGAGGTGATCTTTCTTCTACGGTTAATCGATCTAAGCCCGATGCTTGGGCAAACTCAACCAAAGCAGTTTTTACCTTTTTTCCATCAACAGCCTGCTCTAAGGATGCCCAATAAGCCGTACATTCGCGACCGATTGGATCCGTCGTTTGTAACCGTTGTTTCTTACCATTGAGCGCCTCTAGCAACACGTCTACCGTGCCTTCTCCGCCATCGGCGAGTGGCATTTTTACAAACTCTGCATGAGGAAAAACGTCAGCAAATCCACGCTCAATGCAAGACGCAACTTGATGAGCGTCGAGTGATTCTTTAAATGAATCGGGGGCAATTACAATTTTCATTGTCGTTCACCATTCCCGCCCACCAAGGTGAGCGGGTGATTGAAATTAGAATTTGATTTGGAATGTTTTTGCTTGGCAAGATGCCAGTTGACCGAAGGTTTCAGTTGCGACATCACCTTCGCGTACTCGCTCGTCCATGCTTGTCTCTTTCCAGCTTGAAACGTTTTGAGTGAAGGAGATTGAATCTGACACTGAACCTGTTTCTGCCGGGTTGTAGACACGCATGATCAACGCATCTTCATCTTCCGCTTTCTTAAGTACGCTTAGTACCGCACCTGCTTGTTGCTTAGACAGAAGGCTAAAACTCATAGGTAGGTTCTGCTCACCTACGTTTAGCTTCATCGCGTTGTAAGGGATCTTGTTGTAGCATTCGATTTGAGTGACATTGTCACGTGCTTGCGCCATGATGTTGGCGTCAATATGGTTGCCAGAGAAGCCACACAGCGTGAATTCACACACTAGCTTGCCGCGCACTTGTGAATCAGGGGTCGGGATCTTGATACCTGAAGGACGACCCGGACGAAGCAATAGCTCTTCTTTACCCAACACACCGATACCACGGAACAATGTCAGTGCGAAGGTATCTCGGTTTTCGTCACCTTGAGATGCAATCACTTCAAATTCACGTAGACCATTCGACATGATTGCCATGCCCGCGTTACCGTTTTCTAACGCAGCAAAGTTCATTAACTGATACACAGGAACTGGTGCTTCTTTCCACTTCTCTTCTTCCCAAACCGCCATAGCAGGGTCATTGGTTGGTCGAGTAATACAACCGAACTGGTTATCTGCAACCACAGTTTCAGAAACGAATGGCGTTGGTACTAGCACACGTACACGGTGGTCGTCGGCTTGGTTGTCTAGTTCCATGCGTACTTCAATGCGGCGAGAACCTTGCTTCAATACCACTTGGCATTGCGCTTCAACGAATCCGTTTTGACCCGTACGTTCTTCACGCTCTGTAAGGTTGGCAGGCACGTTCATGCGAAAAGCGATGTTCGCTACCGATTGGAAGCCTTGGTGATCAATCGATGTTTCGACTGGGAATTCATCTGAGTACAGTAACCACTCTTGACGAGATGGAGAGTAATCGTACTCATCGCCGTCATCAGAACCGTCTTCTAAACGAAGGACTTGGTCGAATACTTGCTCTGTCTCTTTATCGAAAATAGTCAGAGTACCGTTGTCGTTTACATTGATTCGGTAGTACTCGTTCTCTAGTAAGTAGTCTTTTTGTTCTGCAACTTTTACTGCACCCTTCTCGTTACCTTGGATGTGTAACGTGGTGAAGCCCATTGCTGGAACACTACGTTTGATTTGAATATCAAACTCCATGAACGGGTCGTAGTTACCGTAGTGAACGATTTGGCGGTCTACTTTACCCGGGTCAATTTGGCGCTTGTCTTGGATGAAGTACTCAACTGGGTTTTCGTTTTCATCAAAGATTGAGAATTCTTGAGCACGGATAGTAATGGTTGTGTTCACCACTTCTTCACGCTCGTATGGAGAAAGGTTAAACATCGTCAGTTTGTCGCAACCTTCGCGATCCGGCATGTGGTCAACAATCTTACGCTTGTAGAAATGAATCAGGTTGGTCGCCATGTCGTCCGCAAGGATGTAACGGTTAAGGATCTCAGCGTGAACCTTGTCAGAACAGCAGCAGCCAATCGAGTCATGAGCGTGGTTCTTCATGCTCTCTTTCCACATTTTCTCAATCAAACCGTGGTGGTATTCAAAGCCTAATGTCCAAGCGATAGATGCTAGCGGTTCTAAGATATTTACAATCTTGTTTTCGATTTCTGCGTGGATCAGTTTGATGTCCATACGCGTAGAAGAGATCGTACGGTGAACACGCATGTATTTGCCGTCGTTGAATTCGCCTTTGATTGTGTCGAGTTGGTCACGCGCCGCTTCTACTTTCTCGAACACTTCTTCGTAACGGCTCATTGAGAATTCACGATCTGGGTAGATTTCGCGAAGCTTGTCCATTACTTCAAAGATGTCTTTTTGAATCGGCATTTGGTCGTGGCCGTTTGGTAGCAAGATATCTTTAGTCACCGATGGCTTTTCTAGCACTGGGAAGTACTTATCTAAACGAGCACGCAAGCCTTCTTCGTCTTGTGGAAGGTATTTACCAATCGCGTAACCCAGCGGAAGCACTTGTGCCGTTACTTCACTGCCGTCATTAGACTGCCATAAGAATTCTGTTTTGTTGGTGCCATGACGCTCTGAACAACCACGCCAGAACATTGCACGCGTGATGTCGAAACCGTTGTAGATCATCGGCAGCTGTGAGCTCATGCTGAATGAATCTGGTAGGTAACCAATCTTCATTGCATCGCCAAGTTTCATACAGTCACGAATGCCATACATCATGTTACGCACAATCGACTCACCAGAAACTTGCATTGTGTCGGTTTGAGAATACCAAGGGCCAATAATAAGCTTGCCCGCTTCAACCAATGCTTTTACGCGTTCTGTGTTCTCTGGTTTGATCGCAAAGTAGTCTTCTAGAACAGCGGTTTGACCATCTAGAACGTAGTATTTGTATTCTGGATCACTCTCCAGACGGTTCATGATTTCTTCCATGTTGTTCACAAGAAGAATACGAGACTCTTCTGTTGTGAAATACCATTCACGATCCCAGTGCATGTGTGGAGTAATATGTACGCGTGATGTAGTCATAATCATTTACCTAAATGTGTCGCTTCGAGTAAATCTAAAATTCGAACTCAAATACGACTAAATTAAAGTTTTTCAAGGGGTTAAAATTGGCTGCCACTAAATTTAGGGTGCAGAAAACCACGCCCAGAATCTGTGTGAATAAAACCGTTAGGAGCACAGGTATTTAGGACAGCCAAGTTGTTCGTTATTTTTTATATGGTGTTTTAACTGCGAGTTAGAAGTTAGCTCAAAATTTAGTTAGTTCTGTGTTGCAGTACTTACTTCAAACTTACCCTTTTTTACAGCGTGACCACGCCATATCAGAAGAGTAACAGTTGAAATCACTGTGCCGACAATCGCAGCACCGAACCAGATTGCAGCAGCAGAGAATGCGCCAAAACCTGAATCGTGTAACAAGAAGATAGAGAAGATTCCTGCACCCGGAGTCGATAGACCGATACCTGCCGCGCCAACCATCGCACCTGTAACCACTGATCCTAGTAAGAATGAGCCGATTACACGGATTGGATCTTCAATCGCCATTGGGATTGCACCTTCGGTAATACCCGCTAGGCCAAGTAGCCATGTAGATTTACCGGTTTCAATCTCAAAGTCTTTGAATAGGCGTGGAGCAATCATGGTTGAAGCCGTTACGGTGAACGCCGATACCATTTTTACTGAACCAAAGATTGCGTATGGGCCATAAACACCGTTCGCCATTGCACCTAAACAGAATGCGTAAGCGGCTTTGTTTACCGGACCACCTAAGTCGAATGATACAAACAGACCTAGAATCGCACCCAATAACAATGCATTGGTGCCTGACATACCGTTCAGCCAATCCGTCAGACCTTGGTTTAGGAACGCTACAGGTTTACCGATAACAAACAGCATCAAGCTACCTGCCACCAAAGTACCGATTACAGGGTAAAGGTAGAAAGTGAGGAAGCCGTTAAACGCAGGGCCTAAGCGAACATGCTCTTTCACCCAACGCATCACGTAACCCGCAATCAAACCGCCAACAACACCGCCAAGGAAACCAGAGCCAATGATGTTTGCTGCAATACCCGCGGCAAAGCCAGGACCAAGTGCCGGTTTATCTGCTAATGAATACGCTGTGTAAGCCGCCAGTACTGGCACCATCAATGTACCCAGTAGGCCGCCACCTAGTTTGCGATACATCCATAGCCAAGAATCTTTTGTTGCGTAGAGCTCTTGCAGGTCAAAAATTTGCGCGATAAGAACAGCAACCGCAAGAACAGTACCACCGGCAACGATAAGAGGAACCGCGTAAGAAATACCAGAAAGCAGTGCTTGTTTAAGCTCAGTTTTCAACGGAAGTTTCTTCGGTTTGTCGTCGGTAGCAACTTTACGTTCTGCACCGTTACCTTTTTTCGACTCTTCAATCGCTTCATTAAGAATGCGTTCACCGTGCTTAATCGGTTCTGCAACTGGGATTTCAACACGAGGAATGCCATTAAAGCGCTCAGATTCTTTAATCGCAACTTCAGCAGCAAACACACACGCTACAGCATTGTTAAGTTGTTCCGCAGTTAAACGATCTTCAATACCGTTTGCGCCCTGCTTTTCAACATGAACCTTGTAGCCAAGCTTTTTGCCGGCTTTTTCTAGGTATTCTGCCGCCATATAAGTATGAGCAATACCTGCAGGGCAAGCAGTAACGCATACAATTGTCGGTGCATTTGTATCTAAGTTGTCTTGCTTTTCTTCTTGTTGATTGTCGCCATCAAGAAGCGCAAAGATTTCTTCAGCCGTTGTCGCTTTTAATACCGCTTCGCGAACATCGTCGTCAACCAATGTAGTTGTCAATGCAGTGAGCAGATGCATGTGGGTAGAACCCGCTTCTGCATTTGGAATCGCAATTAGGAAGATAAGATTTACATCTTCGTCTTCATCCAAGCCTTTCCATTTCATATCTTCTTTAAGCGTTGCTACAGCGAAGCCAGCTTCTTTAACCGCGTCAGTCTTGCCATGCGGTACTGCTAGGCCTTCGCCAAGCGCTGTCGGGCCTTGCTCTTCACGAGCAAATACTGCATCAAGATACTCTTGCTTGTTATGCAGTTTGCCTTGCTGATCCAGTTGGTCAGCAAGTGCGTAAATCGCTTCTTCTCGACTGCTAAACGTGGTTTGCAGATTTACGAGCGACTTATTCGTTAGAGTAGTAAGTTTCATAACCTTTGTCCCATAGTCACGGATTAGTACGACAGTCGTCCCTGCCGACGAGAGGAATAATACAACTTCAATACATTTAATCCGTGATCACGATCTCACCAATACATATTTGTATTTAATTTGTATTTAAATAGTATTGGCAAATCCTTTAAGAAAGCTTGTTATGTATCGTTTAATTTGTATTATATGTACTACAAAACGCCGATACGACGCTCACACTAACCTTTAAAGCAAGGCTTATATAGAGCAAATTTACGTATTTAAGGTACAGGTTGTTAATCAAAGTCTAGTTGTTCTAGCGCACAAATGAGGCAAAAATGGCAAGACTCCCTATGTATCGCCAAATCGCAGATGCAATAAGAGAAAAGATCAGTTCTGGAGAATATAAAGTTGGAGAAGCACTCCCAACGGAAGCGCAATTGCGTGAAGTATTCTCGGTAAGCCGTGTGACGGTTAGGCAAGCGTTGAAACTACTGATCGAAAACGATGAGCTTGAAAGCGTTCAAGGCAGCGGCACTTACGTCAAAGAGAACAAGATCAATTATGACATCTACAAACAGTCGAGCTTTCAAGAAAAGTGGGCGCATTTGGATGTGGTTACACACAGTGACGTTCTGGCCTTTGAAATGAAGCCGTGTTCTTTGGCGATGTCTGAGCATTTAGATATCAAAGAAGGCGAATTGGTTTTCTACGTAAAGCGTGTTCGTTTCATAGACAACAATCCAATCACGGTTGAAGAAACTTGGTTACCTGTTGCCCTATTCCCAGATCTCACCTATCAAGTGATGCAGACATCAAAGTACGACTTTATTGAGAACACCAAAGGCATGGTGATTGATAGAAGTGAGCAAGAATTGGTGCCGATTCTTCCGCCTGAAGATGTTGCGAAACAGCTAGGTATTGACCCAGCTCAGCCTATCATTGAAAAACGTACTCGCGGTTACCTTGTCAATAACACGGTGTTTGAATACAGCCGTAACTACTTCACGTCTAACGATTACCGATTTACTTTGGTCGCAAGACGCCAAAGGTAAGCAATACTATAGGCTTTGGTTTACCTAAACGAATGCACCAAAGAAGCTCTTCCACACTTAGAGCTTCTTTTGCCTTTAATACCAAATCACACACCAGATACGCGTTGTGTGATTTGATCACCGAGAATTAAATCTCCCTCCAGGCTTCAACGCGTAGTGCTCGATAGCATTAAAACCACTCTAAAACATCATAAGGCTGTAACACTTTGATTGTGCTCCCCACATCAAATCGCCCGTTCGTCTCTTGCCCCACATAACTCTATTTTTCTCGCTATTATCACCATATGCACATCAACGGCTAAAGTTATCCAACCCTTCCTGTCATATGAAACTAAAACAAGCAAAGGTGATCCAAGTTATATTCTAGGGAGTCACAAAATTTGTTTATTAACACCCAAACAACAGTAGTTAATCAATATTTACAACCACAATTAACATCGAAAAAAATGTTTGTCTTAGATCATACCAACCTCAACTATGCCTCGTGCCACAGTGCAGTTTTCTGTACATTCATTGTCATATTCTGAAACACTTTCTTATATTTTTTAAACTTTGTGGAGATTTCTATGTTAGAGCTCTTGATCGGATTAGTAATTACCATCGCTGTTGGTTACTTTATTGTGAAAGGCTATAAAGCGGCAGGCGTATTACTAACTGCTGGCCTTGCCCTACTTCTTATTACTGGCCTTATTGGTCACACAGTCTTACCAGCTAAGGTCGCTTCAACAGGTAACATGGTTACCGACTCACTCGAATTTGTTAAGTACATGCTTCAGTACCGTGGAGGCGGCCTAGGCATGCAAATCATGCTTCTTTGTGGTTTTGCTTCTTACATGACGCACATTGGTGCTAACAACGTAGTAGTGAAACAGTTCTCTAAACCGCTTGCTGCTATTAAATCTCCCTATGTACTTCTTGTTGCGGCTTACATCGTAGCGTGTCTAATGTCTCTAGCAGTAAGTTCTGCAACAGGCCTTGGTGTGTTACTGATGGCGACCCTATTCCCAATGATGACGGCGATGGGTATTTCACGCCCAGCAGCGGTTGCCGTTTGTGCATCACCTGCAGCAATCATTCTTTCACCAACCTCTGGTGATGTGGTTATCGCAGCTGAAAAATCAGGCATGTCTCTTGATGTGTTTGCTGTTCAAACAGTATTGCCTGTTTCTATCTGTGCAATCATCGTGATGGCTGGCGCGGCTTTCTTCTGGAACAAATACCTAGATAAAAAAGAAAACACGCCAATGGAAAAAGTAGACGTTTCTGAAATCGAAACAACAGCACCGGCTTTCTACGCTGCACTGCCATTCCTACCTATCATCGGCGTTTTCCTATTCAACGGCCGCACGATTCCAGGGCTTTCACTTGATATCTACACCATTGTTGTAGGTTCTATCTTCGTGGGCGCAGTTATCGATTACGTTGTTAAGAAGTTTGACGGCGAGAAAACATTAGAAGACTTAGATTCTTGCTACCAAGGCATGGCTGACGCGTTCAAAGGCGTGGTAATGTTGTTGGTTGCGGCGGGCGTATTTGCTCAAGGTCTAATGTCTATCGGTGCGATTGATAACCTAATCGGTCTTGCTGAATCTGCAGGCGCAGGCGGTATCGCATTGATGCTTATCCTAACAGGTTTAACGGTTGCTGCAGCTATCGCGACAGGTTCTGGTAACGCGCCTTTCTATGCATTCGTAGAACTGGCTCCATCACTAGCGGCGAAAATGGGCTTGAACCCAGCGTTCCTAATCATCCCTATGCTTCAAGCATCTAACCTAGGCCGTACCATTTCTCCAGTATCTGGCGTAATTGTTGCGACATCGGGTATGGGTAAAATCAGCCCGTTTGAAGTTGTAAAACGTACTTCTGTTCCAGTAATCTGTGGTCTTATCACGGTTATCTTTGGTACGCTGGTATTGGTTCCAATGGCAGCTTAACTTAAAGAAACACTCTATCTAGACTGATACAAGCTAAGATAGAGATGCCGATATAAAATGCCCTAACAAAAAGGCGCTGAACTTAATGAGTTCAGCGCCTTTTTTGCGTCATATTAATTAGAGAATTCAAAACTCTATCTATTGGAGCTTGATACTAAAAATGTCACAAGGGATTGAAACAGCACGGCTTTAAATAGTCTTACTTAAAAAGAACAAGCCCTACTTCATGTCACCATAACGTTCTAAATAAAGAACGGTTGCTGCGGTACGAGAAGGCACTTGCAACTTTTTCAACAAACTCTTCATATGTACCTTAACTGTCGATTCAGAAATAAACAGGTGATCGGCGATCTGCTTGTTACGGTAACCTTTCGCGACTTCTTGAAGAATTTGCATTTCACGTTCAGTCAATTGGTCGAAGATATCATTTCGACTGTCAGCATCATTCAAATAGCGAGCTACCACAGTGCTGTATGCCTTATCGCCGCTATGTGCTTGCTTAAGCAGTTCAATCAGCTCATCGGGTTCAGTATCTTTCAGTAAGTAACCATCAGCGCCCGCTTTAACAATGGCTTCGATATCCGCAGGGCTATCAGAAACCGTTAAAATAACGATGTTAGCGCTTGAACCATCAGTTCGAAGTGCTTTCAGAGTATCTAGCCCAGACATGCCTTTCATATTCAGATCCAACAGGATCAAATCAGGTTCTTCTTCATGGGCAAGAGCGACCGCTTCAGTACCGTTACTTGCTTCTGCAATCACTTCAAATTCATCTTCAAAGCTCAGTAATTGGCTTATACCTCTGCGCATCAATGGATGATCATCAACCAACATTACTTTACAAATCGTCAACTTTAACTTCCTTTAAACTTTTATATTTCAATATGACTGTACAGCCCTCACCTTGAGCCGCTTCAATCGTTAAGTCACCATTCAGTCTTGCCGCACGCTCCTGCATAATACTCATTCCGTAGTGGTTCATCTTCGAACTACTTGGGTCAAAGCCTTCTCCGTTATCTTTAATCACGACGAATACTTGTCCGTCCTCATCGATACAGCATACATCTATCAAGTCGGCATTGGCGTGTTTTATTGCGTTTATTGTTGCTTCACGAATCAATTGAAGCAAGTGAACCTGACTGTGTGCATCAAGCTCGAGCGATGAAAGGTTATTAGTTAATTTAATCTTCGCATCGGTTCTTTCACTGAGTTGCTCTAGCATGGTGCTCAAAGCATCTCCAAAGCTACCCTCTTTGATGGATAACCTAAATGTGGTGAGTAGCTCTCTCAATTGAGTATAAGCACCCGCTAATCCATTCCCTAGCTCAGATGCTATCTGCTCTGACTGCTCTCGATGTTTGTGCTCCGGAAGTTTACCAATAACACGCTTTAACAATGTCACTTGGATTTTTAAATACGACAGCGATTGGGCCAATGAATCATGCAGTTCACGCGCAATCGTCGCTCGCTCTTCCATAATAATAAGCTGCTCAGCTTTCTTTTGAGCACGATTATAGTAGATAGCTCTCGATAGCAGTTGGATAAAACTCTCAATTAGCGTCTTAGTTGAATGACCGTGATGATATGAGCAATACAGATAACCCAAAACAAGTTCGTTATCATCCAGTTTCATTTCAAACTTTTCATAATCGCAAGTCGGGTCGTAACCTTCATCCATAATCAAAGAACGTCCCGAATTATCGACGATTTCTAACCTTAGCGATTCAATCCCTTCTAGACTGACCAAGTGCTGCAAAATAGCTCGGAAATTTTCCGGTGCAACACGCGTTACCGTGAGTTCTTGAGAAGAATAATAGAGTGCTTGCAATGATTGGTTAGCATTTTGTAACTCAACCGTCTTGGCATCGACAACATCTTCAAGGTTTCGATACAGCACGCCTAAATCTTTCGCCATCGAGTTAAATGTTTTGGTCAAAATACCCAGTTCATTATTGTTGGTAACCTCTAACTTAACCTCAAAATCACTATTTTTGATTCTCTGGCTAGCTCTAACGAGAGCGTGTAGAGGCTTAACAACTTGTTTACGTACAAAATGAACAACAAAAAGAGATATGACGAGTATTCCACCTAGACCTATACCGCCAGCCCATGCCAATTTAATTAATTTATTTTCTGAAAATTCTTGTAACTTAAAAACAAAGCGGTCGATTTCAATAACAAAATTTTCAACAAGTACCAGGTAGTGTTTTCTATCTTCGCTATTTAAGACCTGCTTCAATTCATGCCAACGGCCAATTATTAAATAATAATCATTTGTAATATCAGTTGGCACTTCCCAACTCACCAAATTAGTCATCGATGTGGAATAAAGGGAACTTTCAAATTCACGAATATGAGAATCGTAATCCACTGATTCTATTTGAATATCATGCGCTAAACGGTAGCTTTGCATACGCATCGAGCCAGCCACATTAACCGCCTCGGCATCATTAAGGCTGGACGCTAATGTAAAAATAGCAAAACCGGTGGTGGCAACTGAAAGGAGCAATATAAATAGCAATGATTTAGCTATTGTACTCGTTACAGATGAAACAGGTTTAATAAGCAAAATTAATATCCTGAAGGTATAAAAATGGCTGTCGGGAACCTATTGTCACACATCAAAAAACAGAGCTCCATTCAATATGTGACCAAACGCTTCATAATTTATTGATCTAAGACAATATAGGATCCTATTTAGCCCTTAAGGGGTATTTATACAAATATTTCTAAAACTACACTACTTGTGAGGATAAATGACAAGATATTAACGAAACAATGATCTACAATTACAACATCTTAGCAACATTAGTAGGCATTTAGTGGTAGACCTATCGAGACGCCGCCTATTTTCTAGGCGAAAAGTAGATTCAAGCCAAATTCGATTGCCTTGGATTAAAAGTCTAGAAAGCTTCGCAGATGATTGTACACGTTGTGGTAAATGCATCGAAAGTTGCGAGACACACATCATCATTGTCGGCGACGGTGGTTTTCCTACTGTCGACTTCTCAAAAGACGAATGTACATTCTGTTATCAATGTGCAGACGTTTGTCCAGAGCCAATTTTTAAACCCGAGGAAGAAACGCCTTGGCTGGCAAAAGCAACTATCTCTGATAAATGCTTGGCCCAACAAAATGTTGAATGCCGAAGCTGTGGTGACATGTGTGAACCTATGGCGATTCAATTTCAACTTAGAGCAGGCAGTGTTGCTCTACCAAAAATCGAGTTAGATGAGTGTAGCGGTTGTGGAGCCTGCGTAGCAGTTTGCCCTACTTCGGCTATTCTTGTGAGTAATGCATAAAACAAAAATAACGAGAGCAATTTATGGCACTAAATGAAGTGCATATATCAAGTTTAGTCGTGCATGTGAGCCCAGAGCATCTAGACGAGATCAAAGCACAAATCGAGCAATACGATAATGCGGAAATCTACGGCAGTAGCCCTGAAGGCAAAATCATCGTGGTCCTAGAAACCGAGAACCAAGGTTTTGTTACGGACACCATCGAAGAAATTAATAATATTACGAACGTTTTAGGGACAGCTTTGGTTTATCACCAAATCGAGACTGGACTAGACGAAACGGATTTAGAAACTGGAAGCAACAATTCTCAACTTGAGGGTGAAGTATGAAAATGACAAGACGCGCGTTTGTGAAAGCAAACGCAGCTGCATCAGCGGCAGCCGTTGCAGGTGTAACTCTACCAGCAACAGCAACCAACCTGATTGCTAGCTCTGATCAAACAAAAATCACGTGGGATAAAGCGCCTTGTCGTTTTTGTGGTACGGGCTGTTCGGTACTAGTTGGTACTCAAAACGGTAAAGTGGTCGCGACTCAAGGCGATCCAGAAGCACCGGTAAACAAAGGCCTTAACTGTATTAAAGGCTACTTCCTTTCAAAAATCATGTACGGTAAAGACCGTCTTGAACAACCTCTTCTTCGTATGAAAGATGGTGAGTTCCACAAGGATGGTGATTTTGCACCAGTATCTTGGGACAAAGCTTTCGACGTAATGGCTGAGAAATGGAAAGCCGCTCTGAAGAAGAACGGTCCAACAGGCGTTGGTATGTTCGGTTCAGGCCAGTGGACAGTAATGGAAGGCTACGCAGCGGTTAAGCTGATGAAAGCGGGCTTCCGTTCAAACAACATCGATCCAAATGCTCGTCACTGTATGGCATCTGCGGTAGGTGCATTCATGCGTACTTTCGGTATCGATGAGCCAATGGGTTGTTACGATGACTTTGAACACGCAGATGCATTCGTACTGTGGGGTTCAAACATGGCAGAAATGCACCCAGTACTATGGACTCGTATTACAGACCGTCGTCTAAGCCACCCACACGTTAAAGTAAACGTACTGTCTACTTACTACCACCGTTCTTTCGAGCTTGCAGACACAGGTTACATCTTCGAACCTCAATCAGATCTTGCGATTGCTAACTTCATCGCTAACTACATCATTCAAAACGATGCGGTCAACTGGGAATTCGTGAACAAACACACGAACTTCAAGCAAGCAACGACAGACATCGGTTACGGCCTTCGTGACGATGATCCACTACAGAAAGCCGCTGCGAACCCTAACTCAGGTAAAATGACTGATATCAGCTTCGAAGACTACAAAGCTTCTGTTGCTGAATACACCGTTGAAAAAGCATCAGAAATGTCAGGTGTATCTCAAGATGACCTTATCAAGCTGGCTAAGCAATACGCAGATCCAAACATCAAAGTAATGTCACTTTGGACTATGGGTATGAACCAACATACTCGTGGTGTATGGATGAACAGCCTTGTGTACAACATCCACCTTCTTACAGGTAAGATTTCTACTCCAGGTAACAGCCCATTCTCACTTACTGGCCAACCATCTGCATGTGGTACAGCTCGTGAAGTAGGTACGTTCTCTCACCGTCTACCGGCAGATATGGTGGTTGCTAACCCTAAACACCGTAAGATTGCAGAAGACATCTGGAAGCTTCCAGAAGGCACTATCCCACCTAAACCGGGTAAACACGCTGTTGCGCAAGACCGTGCGTTAAAAGATGGTACGATCAACGCGTACTGGGTAATGTGTAACAACAACATGCAAGCTGGTCCAAACATCAACACTGAACGTCTACCAGGTTACCGTAACCCAGACAACTTCATTGTATGTTCTGACCCGTACCCAACAGCAACAGCTCAAGCTTCTGACCTTATCCTTCCAACTGCAATGTGGATTGAAAAAGAAGGTGCTTACGGTAACGCTGAGCGTCGTACACAAGCATGGTACCAACAAGTTAAAACCGTAGGTGAAGCAAAGTCTGACCTATGGCAAATCATGGAGTTCTCTAAACGCTTCACTGTTGAAGAAGTTTGGGGCGAAGAGCTTCTAGCTAAAGCACCTGAGTATCGTGGTAAAACGATGTACGACGTGCTGTACAAAAACGGCAACGTTGATGCATTCCCACTGTCTGAAGCACAAGAGCTTAACGACGATGCTCAAGCTCAAGGTTTCTACGTTCAAAAAGGTCTATTCGAAGAATACGCAGCCTTTGGTCGCGACCACGGTCACGATTTAGCACCTTACGACACTTACCACAAAGTCCGCGGCCTACGTTGGCCTGTTGTTGACGGTAAAGAAACACTGTGGCGCTTTAAAGAAGGTTCAGATCCATACGCTAAGAAAGGTTCTGGTTGGGATTTCTACGGTAAGCCAGATGGTAAAGCTCTTATCATCAATGCTCCTTACGAAGCGCCACCAGAAGTACCAAGCGACGAATACGACATGTGGCTATGTACAGGTCGTGTTCTTGAGCACTGGCACACAGGTACTATGACTCGTCGTGTACCAGAACTTTACAAAGCAGTACCGGATGCACTTTGTTACATCCACCCTGCTGATGCTAAAGCTCGTGGCCTTCGCCGTGGTGATGAAGTTCTTATCGAAAACAAACGTGGTGAAGTACGCGTTCGTGTTGAAACTCGTGGTCGTAACCGTCCACCACAAGGCTTGGTATTCGTACCATTCTTTGATGCAAGAATTCTGATCAACAAGTTGATCTTGGATGCAACGGATCCTCTGTCTAAGCAGACGGATTACAAGAAGTGTCCAGTTAAGATCACTAAGGTTTCTTAAGAGCCAAGCGCTTTTCGAACCTAGATACAAGATCTAACGTATTTAATATTGCGACTACTTTTTTCATCACTTTTTGAAGGAAGTAGTCCACTCAAAGAATTAGCCTTTAGGCGGAGAAATTAACCATGAAAAAACTGATTACTGCCCTACTATCAGCTGGTCTTTTGCTAGCTGGTGCAGTTCAAGCTCAAGCTGAGCTGGATAACCCAGGCGGCATTGGTGGCGTAGAATCTCTACGTGGTGCCAGTGAACTTGAAGCAACTCGCGCAGCAGATGACTTCAAAAAGTTTCCTCGTGACCAAGTACTTGAGAGTGACTACGTATACCAACCACCTTTAGTACCTCATACTATTCGTAGCTATGAAGTGTCTCTTAACGCTAACAAGTGTCTTGCTTGTCATAGCTGGAAAAACGCAAAAGAAATGGGTGCAACTAAAGTGAGTGTAACTCACTACATGAACCGCGAAGATGCGGTACTTGCTGATGTTTCACCTCGTCGTTACTTCTGTCTACAGTGTCACGTACCTCAAGCTAATGCTAAACCGCTAGTTGAGAACGAGTTCAAACCTGTAGATTCACTGCGTTAATCGTAGCCGGACTGTAAGAGAGGCTATATATGATAAAATTACTTAAAGCGTTTTGGAAAAGACTCGCGACACCAAGTAAAGCGGCGGTAGGCGTTGTTTTGTTCTTGGGTTTCTCGGGTGGTCTTTTGTTCTGGGGTGCATTCAACACGGGTATGGAAGCAACCAATACGGAAGAGTTCTGTTCTGGTTGTCACGCACCTATCGTTGCTGAAATCCAAGAAACAATTCACTACTCTAACCGTTCTGGTGTTCGTGCTATCTGTTCAGACTGTCACGTACCTCATGAGTGGACAGATAAAATTGTTCGTAAGGTTCAGGCTTCTAAAGAGCTATACGCACACTTTATTGCGAAAACCATCAATACTGAAGAAAAGTTCAAAGCACGTCGTGCTCACTTAGCAGAACGCGAATGGGCTCGATTGAAAAAGAATGATTCACTTGAGTGTCGTAACTGTCACCAGTTCGATTACATGGACTTCTCAGAGCAGAGCCCTCGTAGTGCGAAACAACACTCGACAGCGCTAGCTTCTGGTGAAAAAACGTGTGTAGACTGTCACAAAGGTATCGCACACAAACTACCAGACATGCACGGCGTTGAAGGCTGGCAATAAGGAGCGATTGAATGAGTACTTTAGAGAACGTAATTTGGCACATCCTAGGTTACAGCGCTATGCCAGTTATCATTCTTGGTGGCTTTGCAGGTGTTGCAGCCGTATCTCTTTGGCTTTTATCTATGACTAAAGACAAAGAAATCGATTAGAAATCGAAGAGTACGTCAACTTTTATCAGCTAATTTTAATCCATTCTGATATGGGTTGACTCTAAAAAGCCACTGATTTCAGTGGCTTTTTTATTATCTAACGTTTTATCTTTTTATTAATAGGTGGCAACCTCCCTACCTCACCTCTTAAGTCACATCCACAATACAAAGTACCTTTCTACAGAGCCCTTTAGATAGACACTTCGATTAGAAAAGAACGCTTATTACTACACCACTGCCACTTAACCGTTGTAAACAATATCGCTAAGATCGAAGCATAACTCGGTGACATTTCGGCCTTTTGTTTTTAATTTCATGTGTTTCACTATTGATCTCACGTGTTTCACGATTAATTTCAGGTGTTTTGAGTAAATAAATCAACAATTTGACTAGATTCGTCGCGAAATTGGATTAGAATCACACTTAGAGGAAATTGCTGAGCCGATACCGCCTTTTGACCCTGTAATTAAAGCAAGTTTTTTCATTAATGATTCCATCCCTTACAAGCAATTAAATAACAATGATGTTAATAAGATAATGTCTTAGTTGATAATTAAACTTTACGTTTTGCTTTAATTAAACCCTACAACTAAAAATCAAAAAGTATTATTACAAATAGATAATATTTTCGCATTATGATTAAAAACTAGACTTACATCCCAAAACCAATGAAATGTTAAATACATGTAAACAAACGCAAAACTCTGATATTAATAAAGTTTATTTAATTTCAGTTTTATCACCAAGCAGATAAGCCTTTGTTAATATGAGATAAACCTATATCTCTCAGCTTGTTTCAAGAAGAATGCAATGTGGGAATTTGAAATGATTGATCATGAGAATAATAGGAAAGACCTTATTACTCATTAATAAATATTTAATGATGGTTATATATAATCTTCAATATGAATTGCAGGGTAAATAGAAAAACAAGCATTATAGGTAGCATAAAAAAGCCCACTCAATCTATGAGTAGGCTTTAGTTAATATCTTGGAAAAATAGAGTAATTAAAAGTCAGTGACGAATACCCATATTAAATGGGAATCGGCTCCTACTTCGTGAATGTTTCATTAGTATTTACATCTAGATAAATTTTGTTTTCAAGAGACAACCCACCACAATAAATAAAATAAACATCTCGGTTACTGTATTTAACTGATTTAACCCAACCGCCTAACTCTTCAAAATCACTTGGGTCGCACTCCCCTTCAGAGATAAGTTTAGCTACCGTGTTGCGGAACTTCTCTTGATGGAGCTTCAGATCATCGGATTTAGATAAGTATGAATCTAGTATCTCTCTGTTTTCTTGCTCAGAGATAATCACTTCATCACTAGATAGCCCAGACATTGAAATCCATTCCGCCGTCTGTGGTCCGCCTTCCTTTAAAACAATATAGTCAGAGATACGAGCCCATTCGCCTTGCTTCTCTAGTAGTTCGACCTTTTCACCCTTATAAAGATAGTCGGTTATCAAACCATCAATTTCGGGCTGCTCGACTACTTTTAGTTTTTTATCTAAAACGTAGAACTCAGTCTGTTCTGGCTCAGGCTGAGTACTAGTGAGGGATGCAAGGTCAGATTCAGATTGCGCCGCGACTTCAACAGCCGGCGCTTCCTCTTTCTCTGGCGGAGTGGGGTCTTTTTTCATGACGAAGAAATAGTATGCAGCCCCTCCTCCGCCCAATATTAATAACACAAGTAAAGCGATCAGCGCTTTTTTCATCAAATCCACCAGCTCTTCCGTTTTAGGTATGTTTCAAGTGTACATCAACTCATGTTGCTGCTCATCTATACTCTTAATAGAGAGCGAGTTAAGTAGAGGTAAATCATGAATTTTTTGGTGAAGGTTGTCATTATAAGTGTACCTCTGAGTGCCGATATCGCGTTAGCAGACCATTGTGACCGTGAAAACTGGCAAACACTGTTAGATCGCCAGTTATCATTTGAAGAACGCTATAATCAATACACCAAAGAATTTAACCAAGTTCTCTCGACCTATGAATCACAAACGTTGCTATCGAAACATTTCAACGAAAAGCAGATCATTGGGCTTTGGGCAAAGTACGAACAAAGATTTAATGTGCAGCTCAATAGTCATATGAATACCGCTTATGATGTCTCTGAGGTTCTATTAAAACAGGCGTATATTGTGTCTACAGAACTAGATGGAGCGGAGTCTCTAACGCATTCGTGGCAAACCATAGCTAAACACTGCGCTAAAGCAAGACTACCGCGTCAAACAGAAAGTGCACAGGTACACGTACAAAGCTCACAATCACTCTCGCAAGATCTTTATACACTCAGTAAAAAATTTCGTCAGCTCTCTTCAAAATACCGTAAAGAAGCGACGATGATTGACGAAGCTCGCCACACAAACCAACCGATAAACGATGTACAAAACTGAAATGATTACTCACTTGCTTAACTTGATTATCCCAATAATCATAGTTCGAACAAACCAACACATTCAGAAATATAATCAGTCAAAGCTTTATCAATAAGTTGTAAAACTAATGTGGTAACTATCAACAATGACGTTCAATTTCCGACCAATGCAAGCGACTATGTGAGATATTCATCACAAAATAGATTTACAAACGCCAGAAAATTGTTATCATGATTATTCATATAACTTAATAACAAGAAATATTTTGGCTAGGTAATATGCAAAAAACTATGGCTTTCAACTGCTTGAGTAACACGGAAGGGACTGCAGAGATAAGAGGTAAACTTTTATCTGTCGCTAAACACATGGAAGAGTTCGGTTCAGTAAGTGAGCTAGAGCTATGTAAGATATTTGGAGAGACGATTTGGAATGACGGTGTGGATTATCATTCACATGCTTTTTCATTCAGAATCAACGCTCAAACCGGGGATTGTTCAATCTCTAACTTTAAGTATCACTAAGTTTTGCACCTATCATATACGGAGTACCTTTCACGAGGTGCTCCGTTTTTTATTGTTGCGTATCCGCATTCGTCAGATAGCCGTTAATAGCGACCGTACTTCCTATTAGTCATAAAATCATTTCTTTTTCAGCTCATGTCATCGGGCAGCGTGTCACCTACCTACGGCTTAGTCGGTGTAAACTGTTAGTTCGTATAGACAGTTTGTTCGTATAAACCGTTAGCTCGTATAAACCGGAAGTGGCGCATTGCCTTTCACTTGCCTAATCGCAAGATGGGTATGTATGTCTTTTACGTTGGAGAGTCGCTGTAGCTTTCTGGTAAATGCTTCGTAAGCCATCAAGTTAGGGCTGACAACTTCTAACAAGTAATCGTAAGCCCCAGATACAACGTGGCAGCTGATGACCTCTTCCATCTCGACAACCGCACTTTCAAATTTATCAATCGACACTTCTTGGTGGTTGTTCAAGCTCACCTCAACAAACACGCTCATTGCGATGCCGACCTGTTCCCGTGACAGGCTCACACGGTAGCCATCAATAATCCCTTTTTCTTCCAGTCTTTTGATGCGCCTCGCGCACGGTGAAGCCGATAAGCCAACTTCATCAGCTAACTCAGCGGTGGTTAGCCTGCCGTCTTTCTGAAGCAACTCAAGAAGATGTCTATCAATCCTATCCATAGCAAATACCAATTATTGGTTAAATTTGTTAACAATTGACAAGATATTAGCAGAAATCATCAACAATAACTTAAGTTAGAACAAAACTTGCCAACCTGTGGCACACCAAGTACCCCATAATGAGTCATCATCCACTTTCCTTGTTTATTATGAAGCTTGGCTACCTATCTATTATTGTCACTCTGCTCATCTGGGCGAGCTTTTTCCTTTCTCTTAAAGGCGGCGCAAATTCAGACTTAACACCTGCAGACATCGCACTGACTCGATTCCTCATACCAGCATTGGCGCTATTACCTTTGGTGTGGAAAGCACGTAGCACGATCGCTGCTGTCCCGAATCGATACTTGGCCGGTATGTTTGTGGGGTGCGGGTTACCTTATTTACTCGTTGCAGGAACAGCCATGCAGTTCGTTCCGGTATCACACGGGAGTGCTTTAGTTCCGGGAACGCTTCCTCTATTCGTAACAGGGATCGCGGTACTCTTTTTTAAGCAGCCGCTTAGCCGACACCGTGTCGTTGGTTTAGGTCTGGTTTCGCTTGGGATATTGTTGTTTCTGGGAAGTAGCTTAAGCAGCTTCAACTTTGAATATACCAAAGGTCACGTGTTGTTTTTGTTTGGCAGCTTGATGTGGGCGACTTTTACCATCTCAGCACGTGTTGCCAACCTTAATGCGCTCGTGAGTGCAGGTTTTATCTCATTCTGTTCCACCTTGCTGTTGCTGGTCCTTATCCTTACAGGAACCCTCCCTAGCCATTTAATGAGCACACCAATTGCTCAATGGCCAGTCACAGAGCTTGCCACACATTCAGCGGTGCAAGGCGTCGGTGCAGGCTTAATAGCGGCATTCACTTATCTCTATGCTGTCAATACATTAGGAGCAGAGCGCTCAGCCGCCTTTGGCAGTGCAACACCCGCCGTTGCAACTTTGTTGGCGATCACACTGTTTAACGAGATTCCAGATACGATGACTTGGTTAGCGCTTGGTTCAATTTGTATTGGCAGCTTGGTCGCGAGTAACATTTTCATGAGAAACGACCAGTCTATGCAATATCAACCGCCAAGCCATAGCAAAGCCTGATACTGCGTTCAAACCTAAATACAGTTTCCCTAAACATCAATTTTAGGGCTTGTAGTACATAGATAAGCCTACAAACGTAGGCTTATCTAAAATCTGCTTTTTCTGAACTCGCTTCTCCATTAAACTGTCTGACCTTTTTGCAGATCCAAGAGAACACCATGCAACGCGATTACACTTTAACTTGCTTAAACAACATGCCTCGTGAAGAACTAGAAGAATTTAGTTTAAGAATGATTCATCGCCTTGTCCCTGAAGATGCAATGACGGAACTGTTTACGTTCGAACAGGAAGAAGTGACCAATGACGAGCGTATGCAATCAGCAAAATTTGATGCGATGTTGCGAATGACAGCAATCGCGCTAAGTGAAGTGAACCTTGCGTTTAGTGAGTCGGATAACTCACAACAAAACATCGAGCGCATGACTCGCCTATTACTTTGGCACTTCTATGCAATGTCGTTCAACCTTGAACAAGCGATCAGCCTTGAAACTCACTGTGACAAAGTCGAGCAGATTTTGTTGAAAGCACCGACAGAAGCATTTGGTTGGGTAAAAGAGCTCACAGAGTTGCTGCACTTCTATGCAAAAGTGAACGAAGAAAACGACGCTAAGTAAAGAGCACTAAGTCACGGGACGAATTGAAAAAGCGCATATTTCCAATTCTGCTTCAAACACTCCAACTAGTTGCTCGCTCCCCCTTGGACAAGTCGTACAGGTTCTAAATCGAAGAAACCTACAACACTCGAAACCCGAGGTCTGGTGTTAAGCTGACCAAACGCAAAAGGCCCAATCGACATACCGACTGGGCCTTTTATCTGATGTGTCAAAGTTCTCTCACGAAAGCTCAATCGATTTCAGCTGAGCGAACCATACACCACCAAATTAGAATGCGTAGTTTGCGTCAACAAGTTCGCTTACTTCAACTTTGCTTACTTCTGCGCGAGCTTCAAGCCACTGCGCTACTTGCAGTTGCTCTGCTTCTGTCACTGAACGGTAGCGCTCAATAGAACATAAGAAACCTTCGAACAGCTCTAAACCACCGCCACCAAAGCACAGGCCGATGCTGTCGATAAAATCGATAAATTCATCGATGAACACATCGTATTGGTCAAAATCAGCAATCGAAGTCGTGCAGCTTACTTCAAAACCTAGAATAGCGAATTCACCTAGGTATAACTTCTTGCGTAGGCGGCGATTTTTGTTTTCGATTTTATCTAATTTCATAACTGTCTCTCTTTTCGTTTGATAAAGCATTTATACACAGTTCTTCGTTAATTCCCAAGAGTTTTGTATTGCACGAGAGGCTTAGCAGCAAAAATCGTGCTACAGAAACAAAACCTTAATCAAAACTATAAAAATCTGTCACTTAACTGCTTCACGATTGCTCACACATCAGCCCAAGTTATTAACCAATTCATTAGTAAATGGGTAAGTCATAAATAACGAATAATAAAGTCAGCCAACAGGAAGCAGTCCCGATGAGCAAGGAAACATTTGATAGCACTCGTTTTAACAAGAGTAACAACAAGCCTTTCGAAGAAGTTCTAGATGCGAACCTTTCAAGAAGAAACGTTCTGAAAGGCGGTTTAGGCATCAGTGCAATGACCGCATTTGGCGCGTTTGGTTTAGCGGGTCACAGCACGGCTAACGCTGCGACAATGCAAGCAACGGGCGCACAAAAAAGCACTGCAACACTGGCATTCGAATCGGTTAAAGGATCATTGACAGACAGTGTCGTTGTGCCGAAAGGCTACACAGCACAGGTATTAGTTCCTTGGGGTACCCCACTGAACAAGCAAGGCAAGGCTTGGTTAAAAGATGGAACCAACAACGCACAAGATCAAGCGAACTCACTGGGCATGCACCACGACGGCATGCACTTCTTCCCGCTTGATGGCAACAGTAACGACGGCTTGTTGGTGATCAACCACGAATACATCGACCAAAAAGCACTGCACACTAATGGTCCAACATACGATGAAGGCAACCGCCCTAGCCTTGATGAAGTACGCAAAGAGATCAACGCGCACGGCGTGAGTGTTGTTCGAGTAAAACTTGAAGGCAACCAATGGGTGATGGTCGATAACGATCCACTGAACCGCCGCTACACAGGCGCAACCGTAATGGATCTATCTGGCCCTGTTGCTCACAGTGAATTTACCAAAACCAAGTTCTCACAAGACGGCAGCCAAGCTCGTGGCACGTTAAACAACTGTGGTAATGGCTACACGCCATGGGGCACTTACCTAACGTGTGAAGAAAACTGGCCGGGTTATTTTGTTAACAAAGGCGAGACAACGCCAGCACAAGAACGTATTGGTATCGCAACCGACAAAACACGTTACGGTTGGGACACGCTTTCAGGCAATAAACAAGAACGCTTAGACGAGTTTGCACGCTTTGACGTAACACCAAGCGCTGATTCGCCGATTGATGACTACCGTAACGAAGCACATGGTCACGGCTACATTGTCGAAATCGACCCATACACAGCGAACTCTCGCGCTAAGAAACGTTCTGCACTGGGTTGTTTCCGTCATGAAGGTTGTACGTTTGGCAAACTTACTAAAGGTGAGCCTATCGTGTTCTATTCTGGCCACGATTCTCGCTTTGAATACCTGTACAAGTTCGTTTCTGAAGCGAAATGGGACCCACGTGACGCAGAGCCGAGTAATCGGCTAAGCGCGGGTGACAAGTACATGGACAAAGGCACGCTGTATGTGGCTAAATTCAATGATGATGGTTCAGGTACTTGGCTACCGCTAACTCTGAGTAGCAAGACGACAAACGGTGGCAAGCTAGGTGATTCATTTGACTCTCAAGCAGCTCTTATCATCAACACAGCAGGCGCCGCCGACCTTGTAGGCGCAACCCCTATGGATCGCCCAGAATGGTGCTCTGTTGACCCAATGACAGGTACGGCTTACCTAACGCTAACTAATAACAACAAGCGTAAAGAAGCGAACTCTGCGAACCCTCGCGTAGACAACAAGTTCGGTCATGTTATTCGTTGGGATGAAGGCAAAACAGCAGGTGAGTTCGATTGGGATATCTTCGTATTTGGCTCTCCAGCAGTGGATGACAAGTCTATTAACCGCTCAGGTCTAACAGACATGAACCAATTCGCGAGCCCTGACGGCTTAGCGTTCGATGCTCGTGGCATTCTCTGGATTCAGACGGATAACGGCGCAGACGAAGTTACTGGCTACACCAATGACCAAATGCTGGCAGTGGTTCCATCTCAGCTAACGGATGACAACGGCAACAGCGCGGTAATTGATGCAAACAACCAAGCACAACTTAAACGCTTCTTTGTTGGTCCAAACGGTTGTGAAGTAACTGGCTTTACCATCAGCCCGGATTTCAAATCACTGTTTGTGAACATTCAACACCCAGCAAACTGGCCATCGTCTCAAGATGCAACCGCACAAACTCAAGGCAACGTTCGTCCAAGAGCATCTACCGTTGTGATTCGCCGTGAAGACGGCGGTGAAATCGCAGTTTAATACGCAAATCTAGCTAAGATCATCAACCTTACTATTATCTAGTTTCTGTTCGCTAGCTAAGTAAAATCAAAAAGAGCGATAAGGCTAAATGCCCTATCGCTCTTTTTTTAAATTCTATACGATCTTTGATTCAACTAATGATCTGCGGCTTTGTGAACTGCTCTTCACCCCAAACCAAATCACGCACCGTCATCCTCGAGAAGGAGGAACGACTGAATCGGGATCTCAAACCGTTACCGCTGATCACAATTAACTCACGAACAACCAAACACCAACACCCATCATCAGCGTGCCAGCAATACGGTTCATCAACTTAACGTTATCGGCTTTGCCCAACATATGCTTTAAGCTCTTTCCGCCTGTCGCGTATAAGGTCATGCAGACAAATTCAGAAACCAGAATAATAGACACTAAAATGAACAACTGCGGCGCTAAGTCTTTATTACTGTTAATAAAAGGAGGCAATAAGGAAATCATAAATGCCCAGCCTTTAGGATTTGCGATTGCCGTTACGAAGCCTTGCACCACCAAATCCCAATCATTGCTGACTTTGGTTGTTTGGTTATCAGTGCTGATCGCTAATTTGCCTCTCGAACGCCACATCTGAACGCCTAAATAGAACAAGTAAGCTGCACCAACAAACTTGAAGCCCGTAAATAGCCACGGGTAGTTCAACATAATAGATGCAATACCCAATACCGCAGCAATGGAAACCACAGCGACACCGGCCAGTTCACCGATCATCATCCATAATGTACGTTTGTATCCAACACTCATTCCAAGTGTCAACGCCAAAGTCATACACATACCGGGCGTGATTGACACGAAGAAAAACGTGGGAATAAAAGCCCAAAGTAGTGCGCTATCCATATTATTACCTTACTGGCTTATTTTTATTTAGTGGCTTTTGCTTCTTGATCGGACTTGAAATGAAGCGATGTTGAAACGAAGTCGTGATGACAATAACCAATATTACGAACAATACAAACAAAAAGAGCCACATAACAGTGGCTCTTTTTAGTCACCAACCGTAATTACTTACGACGGTTTTTAATTCGCTTCATCATAGTCAAACGACGTTCAGCGCTTGCTTGATCTTGAGGCTCTTCGTTCGCGTTGTTCTTACGACCTTGGCGGTTTTTGTAAGCCGATTTAGTGTTCAGCTTCTCGATGTAAGCATCACGTTTCTTCGGTTCATAACCCGGTTGTTCAACACGGCGAATACGTTGTTGAATCAGTTTTTCGACTTGAACAACAGTCAGCTCTTCTTCGCGGTTAACAAAAGAGATTGCATGACCTTGTTTACCAGCACGACCTGTACGACCAATACGGTGAACGTAATCTTCCGCTAGGAAAGGCATGTCATAGTTAATTACGTGTGGTAAGTCTTCGATATCAAGGCCACGTGCCGCAACGTCGGTTGCAACCATTACGCGCGCTCTGCCTTCTTTGAAGTCATCCAACGCACGACGACGAGCACTTTGCGCTTTATCACCGTGACAAAGTACCGCTTTAATGCCGTCAAGCTTGAGCTCTTTAACTACATCGTTTGCTGTTTCTTTGTAGTTCACGAAAACAAGCACTTGACGCCAGTTTTTACGACCGATCAGCTCAGAAAGTAACTCTGTTTTACGCTCTTGATCAACTGGATACACCACGTGACCAACAGTTGCAGCCGTTGAGTTTTCACGCTCAACACTGATACGTTTTGGTTTACGCAGAATATCAACAGACAGTTGGTTTAACTGAGTAGAAGTCGTTGCAGAGAACATCATGATTTGCGGTGATGTTTCTACATCTAGCATGATCTTACGAACGGCATTGATAAAGCCCATATCAAGGATACGGTCAGCTTCATCAAATACTAGAAATTCTAGGTTTGCGATAGACACGTTACCCGCTTCTAAGTGCTCTTCTAAACGGCCTGGTGTTGCAACCAAAATATCAACACCCAGTTCTAATTGACGAACTTGTGAAGACATTTTGTTACCACCGTAAACCGCTGAAACGCTTAGTTCAGTGTATTTAACGTAGTCTTTAATGTTTTGAGCGATCTGCGCAGCTAGCTCTCGAGTTGGAGCAAGAATAAGACCGCGAGCCGTTCCTCTAGACGCCTTTTTACCGCTGTTCAAAAGGTGTTGGATAACAGGCAATGAAAATGCCGCTGTTTTACCCGTACCGGTTTGAGCAGTAGCAAAAATATCATGGCCTTTACGAGCCATTGGAATCGCTTTTTGTTGAATTGGAGTGAGTTTTTCATAACCACACTCAGTCAACGCTTTGACTAATTCAGGAGCAAAACCTTGAGAGGAAAATGACATTGTTACGGGTTCCTTAAGCAGACAGCCTACATTCTTATTTCAGCCGAGCACTATAAAGTAATTAGAGTGATTTATCTCACATTTATCGTGATATAACGCAAACTTTCTCATTTAATCTGGTGTTTACCCCACCTTCAACGAAGTAAACACCGAGATCATCAGTTCAAACAGTAAAAATGGCGCTATTTGATGCCACACAGCTTGAGTAGAATCTGCTCGAGATCGTCCCAAGGCATTAACTGCGAGTCGATCACTTCAAGACGAGACTCAAAGCCATCAAGGGAAATTTCATTCACTGACACCACTTGATTCGCCACGTTAAACGCATAGCAACCTTGTTCAGTATTCACCACGGCTTTTACACGCTCAGCCGTAAGATCCGACAGCATTGAAAACAGCGCATCAAAGTCGAACTTATGCTCTGCGCCAAATAGCCAACCGCAACTGAAATAGCCCTGTCCTTTATTCTCTTTACGGATGAAAGCTTCACCGGGAGGAAGTTGGAATTGAGGCTCTTGCTCAGCGTGATCGTGATGATGCGCTTCAATATGAGAGGACGCACTGCCGTATACTCTTTCAATGTCCAACACTTCCAATGGCACTTCACCATCGTGAATTAGCTTATGGAAGACTTTTGCTGGCGTTTGATCCGTCACCCAATCATTGAATGCGTCGATATCTTCAGAGTGAACCAAATCTACTTTGGTTCCGATAATCACGTCAGCACTATCTAATTGATCATTGAAGTTCTGATTAGACGTATATTTCTCAATCGACAGATTTCTTGGGTCAACCAAACCTAGCGTCGCTTTTAGGTCAACGTAAGGTGTGTATTGCTCTGAAGTTAACGTCGCAATAACCTGCTTTGGATGACCAAGCCCTGTAGGTTCAATCAATAAACGGTCTGGCTTTTGGCGCAGCAAAGCATTAATGCCCACTGACGTAGGCACGCCCGCAGTACAGCACATGCAGCCACCCGGTACTTCTTTAATTAAAGCACCTTGGTCTGTCATTAATGCGCCATCAATACCGATTTCGCCGAACTCATTAACTAGGACAGCCCAGTTTTCATTCTCAGGTTTATTTTTGAGCAGGTTCAAAATAGCTGTCGTTTTGCCAACACCCAAGAAACCCGTAATTATGTTTGTAGGAACTTTTTTGGTCATATCAGTTCTCCTTTTTTTAGGAGTATATACACAATCACGGAGAAATTGACCCCAATCGCTTGTTTATACGGAGAATGATTTAAGCCAGAAGTTGTATGAGTGTCACTAGAAAGGGGGGAACTATGAAAAAGGAATGCTCCAGACGAACTAAAGGCGTACTTACTCAGTACGCCTCACCCTCGTTACTCAATCGTGAGTTCGCGAATCAGGAAGCCTTAAATATCGACCTGAACATTTAACGAGGAACTAAAACTTTATTCTGAATCCATCCAAATTGTGTGTAAAACCTCACTTCTCCTTGCGGTTCGTTATGTTGCTTTACGATTTAACTATGGTTCATTTTTTGGGATATTCAAGCCGCCACCGGAGAATCGATCAAAATTGTGACGGCGATTCAACTATTGCCTATAGATTCCATTTATGTAACACGTATATTCCATAAATGAAATTCAACTTTGCATCTTTGCTGCTATAGGATATGCAGAGGACGCGTATAATTTATTGCAGTCCCGCCTCAACCCATTCAGGAGCCTTATCTCAATGACCAGAAGAGAGAAAATTAAGCAGTCCCTACTCGCCAAAATGCCAAGGGATGCTATTAATCAATTTCTCTCAAGAGATAAAACACCCGCTTCCGTTCTCTTTCTTTCTTGTATTGTAGGTGTACTTGCTGGCGTGGTAGGTACCTATTTCGAAGTCGCGGTTCATTTCATCACCGAAACTCGTACCGATTGGCTTAAAGATGAAATAGGTAGCTATTTACCTCTTTGGCTCGCCGCTTTCCTTATTAGTGCTGCATTTGCCTTTATTGGTTACTTCCTTGTTCACCGTTTCGCTCCAGAGGCTGCAGGCTCAGGCATCCCTGAAATTGAAGGGGCGATGGACGGTATGCGCCCTGTTCGATGGTGGAGAGTATTGCCAGTAAAATTCTTTGGCGGTATGGGCGCATTAGGTTCTGGTATGGTTTTAGGCCGTGAAGGACCAACCGTTCAAATGGGCGGCAGTATTGGCCGCATGGTCACCGATATCTTTCGAGTCAAAGATGACGACGCCCGACATTCACTATTGGCTTCGGGTGCCGCAGGTGGTTTGGCCGCGGCATTCAACGCACCACTCGCCGGAATCATGTTTGTAGTCGAGGAGATGAGACCGCAGTTTCGCTACTCACTCATTTCAATTAAAGCCGTCATCATCTCCGCGGTTTCAGCCAATATTGTATTTCGTTCGATCAATGGCCAATCTGCCGTTATCACAATGCCTCAATACCAACCGCCTGAACTGGATGCTCTGTGGTTATTCTTGTTGTTAGGCGTATTGTTCGGCCTGTTTGGTGTGATTTTCAATAAGCTGATTACACTTTCGCAAGACCTGTTTGTGGCAATACACAAGAATGATCGTAAACGCTACTTAATGACAGGCTCCCTGTTGGGCGGTTGCTTTGGCTTATTGCTGCTCTATATACCCGAGTTGACTGGCGGTGGTATTGGTATCATCCCAAATATCACTAATGGCAACTACAGCGCAAACGTACTGCTGTTAATCTTCTTAGGGCGCGTGCTCACCACGCTACTTTGTTTCGGCTCTGGTGCACCGGGTGGTATCTTTGCACCAATGCTTGCTCTAGGAACACTCTTTGGTTACGCGTTTGGACTTATCGCGGCTGCATTCTTTCCTGAACTGAACATAGAGCCGGGTATGTTTGCGATTGCTGGCATGGGCGCCTTATTTGCCGCCACCGTGCGAGCGCCTATCACTGGCATACTGTTGGTTATTGAAATGACCAATAACTACTACCTCATCTTACCGTTGATCATCACCTGCTTAGGCGCGGTAATCATTGCTCAGATGTTAGGTGGTCAGCCAATTTACAGCCAACTACTTAACCGTACGCTGAAAAACGAGAAACTAAGACAGCAAGATCTCCCTCAGCAAGAGGAAGTTCGTTAATTACATTGAAAACGTCAGTTCAAATGTGGGACTTAAACGTAACTCGTTAAGTTCCACTAATACAGTCAAATTCCACTACTACAATAAGCAAACCAAGCTCAATATTTATAGAACACTCAAGAAAATCAAAAACACTTTCATCGCGCTTTATATATCAATTTCGAATCAAAACCTTAAAAGCAAACGTTAAACTTGCTATTATCCACGAAATTATTTACATGCCTAACAACACCGATTGTGAGCATGACTGAACGTTTTGATTAGAGTATACGTTCTACATTTAACTGAGTGGAGCAAGTCGTTGAACTGGAGAAGATTAACCCAAGTAAAGAATGTTCCACCATCTCAGGCGTCTTTAGCACTTGGCGTTATAGGGCTGGGGCAAGCTTGGGCATTATATCTTCCAGGGGTTGGTGAGCTTATTCGTCCTTACCTTGCTGCGTTTGGCGCACTGTTATTGCTGCCCGTTTTACTTCGTTATCTCACAAGTTTTGATACTTTTATCAATGACATTCGCCATCCACTTAGCGGAAGCTTAATGGCGCCGATGAGCATGGCGTTATTGATTCTATGTGACTATCTCGCCGAGATATCTCCAATAATCGCCTATCCAGTCTGGTTCTGCGCGTTGTTATTGCATTTTACCATGATGGTGTTGTTCTTTAGTTTCCAGATCCTCAATTTCAAAATGTCGAACATTGTGCCGAGTTGGTTCCTGTATCCCGTGGGGTTAATCAGCAGTTCCTTAGCAGGTACACAGTTTGGACACACCGTTTTTTCAGAGACACTGGCGGCCACTTGTATCGGTATCTATTTCCTAATGCTGCCAGTGGTGTTGTACCGCTTGGTATTCGAAGGAAACCTGCCACGTCGAGCAAGACCAACACTCGCAATCATGGCGGCTCCGGTTAACTTATCTTTAGCCGCTTACTTGGTGAACTTCGACAACCCAGATCCGATTCTGACAGGAGCATTGGCTGGCATTGCTATCACCATGACTCTATTGATTTACTTATGTTACATCCGTCTAATGCGTCTTAAGTTCCAACCTTCGATTGCAGCCGTCACCTTCCCGTCCGTGATCAGCGCCATTGCGATGCACCGCTTAACCACATTTTTCGGTGCTGAATACCCACAATGGTATTGGCTGCATAAATTCGGCTTCTTTGAATTAACCATCGCGACCATCCTAGTGATTTGGGTGGCAGGCGGTTATGTGAAAATGTACTGGCCTGAGTTTTTTGATTCTGATTACATGTCCAAAAAGGTTAAGCGTTCTTAAAACGAACACCAGAAGATCTTACCCTGATCACCCCCTACTCCAATCTCCAATTGTCTCTCGCTGGACAAACCAAACGAAAAAAGGCCTCACAATGTGATAATGCCGATCAGTTAAAGCCAAAGTGATCGGTTGAAGGATCCTTCCGAGCTGTC
>NZ_JBFSPI010000031.1:0-50574 GCF_041464685.1 Vibrio sp. 10N.237.312.B06 | reverse complement strand
ACAGTGGTTTTGCAGCCACTGCCATCACGACGACCGATTACCGCTTTCTTGTGGTGACCGACACTGCCCTCAATGCCAACAACGCACCACTTCTGACTGGCTACAACGTCAGCAGCAAAAGCGGTTACCTGTTCACTATTTCATGGTGACCTTCACTTTACCGTATCAACTAAGAGTCTTAGCAAGGCATCAACCTAAAGCGACATATAACGGTATGTTTAAGGTGGCGTCGGGGGTTTTAAAGGACTTTGCGAAGAGGCAGATGCAAGGTGAACTTGGGTTTACAGCCGTGCTGCATACCCACAGCCGACAACGAAACTTGCACCCACACCTGCACATTATTGTGGCGGCAGGCCAATACGACCCATCAAGACAAACGTGGCACAAAGGCAACAAACGTTACCTTTTTAACGCATTTGCTTTGGCCAAAGTCTGGCGAGCAAGAATGCTAGAAGCAATTAATCAGCACCCAACGTTGTGGCTGCCGAGTGGCATTCCCAAACAATGGGTGGTCGATTGTAGGCAGGTTGGTTATGGTCAGGCTGCACTGAGCTATTTAGCTCGCTATCTCTATCGTGGTGTGTTGCCTGATGAAGACATCATCCATATCACCGATGATACGGTCACGTTCCGCTATAAAGAGAGCCAAACCAATACATGGCGAACGCGCACTTTGCCCATCCTTAAGTTCTTGCTGCTCATTTTGCAGCACGTGCTCCCCAAAGGGTTACAGCGAGTAAGAGACTACGGATTTTTACGTGGTCAAGCACACGCCTTAAGAGTTCGTATTCAGCTGTTGCTGTTGAACTTGGTCTATAGGATGCCGCCAGTGCCAGTACCGGTAAGGAGCAAAGCGATACGAATCTGCCCTTGTTGTGAGCATGAAATGGCATGTGTTGGAGTAAGCCGACCCATGTAGCCGAAAGGCATTTGATAATAAGGAGAATGGCATTGACGAAAACAGAGGAGATGTGACGACGAAAGAAACGAAAAACAGCTAACTGGTTGATAAGATTGCTATCGCAATCTTATCTTGACCTCGCTCGCCTTGAGAAAAGCCTCAAAGCGATGTGCCCTTCAAGTTCAATCGTACAATTTACTTAATAAAGTGGCTTCGGGCTTGTTCAACACTTGGGATTTAGTGTTGGCTACGCAACACCTTAATCCTTATTTGTTATGTTCGTACTTTCAACTACTAACGTACATATTTGAATTTGACGTTGTTATTGATGTACGCGTTTAATCCGTCACCTAAAACAGCTAACTTTTTCATTGCCTCAACATGAGAACTTCCAGCACTCGAATAGCTATAAGTATAAGAACGGGCAGTACCATCAAACCAAACTGTTATATAGTCAGATCCAATTTCGTAACCTCTTACACCAGAATCATTATCAATGTCTTTGTAAACTTGCATTTGAACCTCTTAATCAAATTGCATACAAAATATATGCAACTTGAATATCAGCAATAAATTGAGACGATATACTGATTAAGATCAATAGGTAGAATCTACTTTACATATTAATCAATTAATTGCTTATGGGTTCGCATTTTTCGGTAAGAACATAACGCCTGTTAAGGGGTGAGCAACGTAATACCGAAGTCGCCGCATACCACCTTCAACACTCAAATCAACGCATAGTAAAAATGCCACGCGTTGCGAATCAATCCTGAACAGTTTGTTATGCAACTGGAACCCCGTCAAAGCAGATTACTGTATAAAGATAACGACCTTCTTGAGTAGACGCCCAAATTTCGCCGTTTTTCCCAAGAGATTTTTTTGCATAACCATGTTCTGAAAGCCACTGGAGTGACTCTTTAACTTGAACTCGAGTCAAACTAGTTTCTTTTGATATTCCTGAAACATAGCGCCACGTATATTCGTGGCTTTGTAAAGACTCTAAAACAGATTTAGCATTGTCAGGGACTAGACTAACATTAGGTACCTGAGATTCGGTTTCGTCAAAAAAATCAGTAGGAGCTTCTATTTCCTTTTCTAATACCGCTTTGATCTGCTCTTCTCTAAGTTGTGCTTCAACGCCAGCTGCTTTAAAACTTTTGAATTTATCCAGATTCGCGAATACTAAACCGAGAAATCCTGCTGCAATGGTTAATCCCATTTCTGCAGGCTTACTATTGTAGCCAAAGTAAATAGAAACCCCGAGTAAAACGAAAGCAGATACCATTTCCAAAACTTTATTTGATTCAATCTTCATTGCTTGATGACCTACTCCGATTCCAATTAAGTTGCATAACAGCTATCAGAAAGAAAAATTCTGCACTTAAATACTGACTAATTCTGTCTAGTTTCTAAGATAGACAAGCAATATACAACTAAGTCATTGTATAATAATGGCTTATGTCACAGCTAATTTCAGGTGTGTGAAAAATCGCTTACTTTAATTCATCTGGAATGCGACGATCTTTGTGGTAATACTCTCGGTCGCGTTCGTTGATTTCGCGTACCACACGGCATGGGTTACCGACTGCGACGACGTTAGCTGGGATGTCTTTGGTGACGATGCTCCCTGCCCCTATTACTGAGTTTTCACCAATGGTGACGCCAGGAAGTACGACGGTGTGCGCGCCAAGCCATACATTGTTGCCAATACGAACGGGAACATTGAACTGCGCTGCTTTTAGCCTGAGTTCTGGGCTGATGGGATGTGTGCCAGTGGCAATGGTCACGTTAGGCGCTATCATTACGTTGTCGCCGATGAATACGTCTGTGTCGTCGACCAGAGTTAGATTAAAGTTCACGTATACGTTGTTGCCTAGGTGCGTGTGACGCCCCCAGTTCACATGTAATGGTGGTTCAATGTAGCAGCCCTCACCGACTTCGGCGAACAACTGCTTCATGATCTGCTGTCGTTTATCACCTTCACTAGGACGAGTGTGGTTGAAATCGTATAGCACTTCTAAGCATTGAGTTTGCTCAGCAACCAAATCCACGTCGTCACAGTAGTAAACGTCTTGGCTGTGCATTTTAGCCTTTATATCCATGTTTGAACCTATTTGATCATTGCCTTATGTCGGCATAAATAAAGAAACAGATGGATAATTTGAAGTTTTCACTGGCCTTAATGCAAGTTGGATGAATTAACGCGGCCTAATGTTTTCAGCCACACGCCACAGCACACCACTTGGGTCAGTGATACAAAACTCAAGCATTCCCCATGGCTGTTCAACAACCTCGGAAACGGTAACTTCAAATTCCGACACTACATTAGAGTTTTGGATGTGTTGATACCAACTTTTTACGTCTTCAACCAGCAAGTGCATCATGTAATTGTGACAGTGCGCAGGTTCATAAAAGTTTTGCAGAAGGAACGCACAACCGCCGTGTCGTAGATAGGCGACATCGTGAAATTCAGACATCAGCTCGAAGCCGATTGACTGGTAAAAACGCTTGGATAAATCGAAGTCTTTCGCGGGTACAAAAGACTTAATTTCTGAGACTTTGAGGTTTTCCATCCTACATCCTTATAGTGTTGATATTCTGGTGCTGACACGCTTAACGCTTTAAGTAGTTGCGGCGTTTATTCCGAGCTCTTATTGAGAGTCTTGCTGAAATGAGTCGACTTCGGCTTTAGTTAGATAACGCCACTGACCTGCTTCAACATCTACACGAACATCACCAATCTGCTCACGGTGTAGTCCAACAACTCGATTCCCTACCGCAGCAAACATTCGTTTTACTTGATGAAACTTACCTTCTGTAATGGTCAACAGCACTTCTTTACTGGTAATCACTTCGAGTTCTGCCGGACGCGTCAGTTTTTGTTCGCCCTGCAATTGAATGCCCGCTTTGAACTTGTCAGCGACATCATCTTTGATATCTCGTGACAATGTCACGCGATATACCTTCTTACATGACTTGGTTGGCAGAGTGATGTTGAATGACCATCGCCCATCATCGGTAATCAAGACTAAGCCTGTTGTGTCGGCATCTAAGCGCCCTGCGATGTGCAGTTCTGATGCTTTCTCTAACTCTAGGTAATTGAAAAGCGATGGGTACACTTCGTCGATATTGGAACAGATGGTGCCCGCAGGCTTGTGCATTAAGATGTATCTAAACTCTCGTAGCGTTAATGCATCACCATTAAGCAGGATAGCGTTACTTTCATGAACCTGAGTAGACTCGTCTAGCACAACCACACTGTTCACACTCACCTCACCGTTTTGGATTCGCTGAACGGCTTCGAGTTTTGTTAGTTCTGTGCTTTTACAAAGGTATTTATCAAGGCGCATTAATCGTCTGCACCACATTTCGCACAAGGCTTATAGGTGCGTTCACCTTGAGCAATCACCACATAGTCTCGAACGCAGTTATCACATAGCGCCAACTTTGGGTAAGCGTCTTTCTGTTTCATTGCGTTAATGTTGCCTTCAGTGGTGTATACGGTTCTCATTTTTATGCCTTTGTTTTAATGACTTGCTAGGCGCAAATTGTATCACTGTTTACATCCCTGTTTGCAGTGTTGTGACTTAGATAAATGAATATCAAATCAGGTTGCTCCTTTGAGTTTCCGAGTGATGGACAACAAAATCAACGTGCCACGGCTATCAGTGGTAAAATGACAAAAGCTCACCAACCAATGAAGTCACTAATGAAAAATTGTAATCAATGCGGAAAATGCTGTATCAAATATGGAGATGGTGACCTTGCCGCGACTCAAGAAGAGATTGATTTGTGGGAGCTGTTCAATCCAGACATATTTGAATATGTTCGCGGTAGTGAGATCTGGTTTGATCCTAAATCTGGCGAACGTTTAAGTCGTTGCCCTTTCCTAGAAGTTGTTCCAACGAAAGATAAGAATGCCCAAGCGAAATATACGTGCAGCATTTACTTAGACCGACCTGAAGATTGCCGCCACTATCCGAGCTTAATCAATGAGATGGTAAGAGATGAATGCGAGATGATTGAGGTGGTGGATCTACAAGATACGAAAAAAGCTCAAAGAAAACTCGACATTCTTATGAAAGACAGCCGTCCTTCAAGCTTTTCATAAGCACTGATCTATAAAGATCCTCACTAAACAGTCGTTTTGTATTAACGAACCATTATTTACTGATAAGTGGTAAATACTGGTTTGCTTCTAACCAATCAAGCGCAACAAGAGCAGCCAATGAACATACTGCTCTGTCGCTGCCATCAACAAACTTAAGCTCTTCAATTTCAGCGTCTGGAGCGAGTTCGCCAGTATAGTCTGCAAGGTAACACGTCAATTGCACTGACACGCCTTCTGCTTTGCCATCAGCTTGGCCAGTGAACGTCTCAACGTATTTGATGGAATCAGGTACTAGGTCTACTGATATTTCTTCTTTGATTTCACGAACCAATGCTTGCTCGTCACTTTCCCCTGCTTCGCGCTTTCCGCCCGGCAAGTAGAACAGCTCTTTGCCTTTTGATCTCACCATCAGCAACTTGCCATCTTCAATGAATATCCAAGCGAGCTTATCAATTACCTTATTCATGTTCTTAAACCTTGTTATTGTGTTTATTATTTTGGTTAGCACAACGTATCGCGCTAGGCGTATGTTACATCCAGAAGTGAACATATTCTATTGAATTGCTTAGGAAATGGCTTTGAGAGTCGATAAACGACAGCCTTCAAGTAGAACACTCGCCAGCTGTCATAAGAACTGAACTGTGGTTGAATTAATCAACTAGCCACTCGATAGCGGAGTCATGATCTTCAAAAGACTTAATCTCACCCGACACAAACCAACTCCCGACTTTTGATGCCATTTCTTGCCAGCTTTTATCGCCGTAGATGGCAATTTTGTCTATTTTCGAGTTCAGTTCTAGCCCAAGTTTGAAATCATCCCAAGCTGCGCGCAACTCCCATCCTGTTAAGGTCGAAATGTCGACGAGCATCTTAAGTTCAGATGAGTCGAGTTCTTCTAGTGTGGTATTCAGAATTGGCATCATCGCTTGATAGTCATCGTGTGTGAGTTTGCCTTTCGCTTTAAACACAACGATGGTTTCACCGCTAACACGTTCAATGCCAACTGATATTCCATGACGTTCGATACTCATAACCTAGCCCTCATAGTAGAAACTAAAGTTAGCTTAGAGGATTAAATAACAAAGAGATGAGAGGTTCGCGTCAAATCAGACAAGCGCTTTATCTGAACTTAATATCAGAGAATTAATCGCGCTTCTCCAACAGTTCACTTAGGCTTTGAACTTGCACGATACGCGGATGCTCTGACTTAAGCTCAACTCCTTCCGTGTTCAACCACACCGTATTCAAACCCGCTTCAAGTGCTGGGTAAATGTCTTTCTCTAAGGTGTCGCCAACCATGGTGATATCTTGTGGTGCAACACCGAGTTTGGAAATGATGGCAGGATAAAAGCCCGAATCGAACTTAGAAAAGCCAATGCTCGCCTTACAAAAGTAACCCAATATATATTGAGAAAGGCCAACACGCTCAAAGGCTCGAATGATGTCGTCTTTACTGGAATCACCAGCATTGGTGGCAACATAAACTTGATGAGTTTTCGACAACTCTGCCAATAATGCACGAGCACCACTCACTTCTTGTACGGTTTCCCAGTCACACATCTTCCCTTGTGCGTCTGGGAAATCGACCATCAGCGTATTGCCCCAGTCGAATAAGACTATTTCTGTTAATTCGATTAGCTTTGTCATCTTGCCTCCTGCATACGATGAATTATCTAATGTTTAAGCGAACCTATAAAAACTTCTCGATCAGGATCTCGTCAAAGTACTGGTCGCCAATCTTACCGTGTTTCTTAGCTGTTCCGACGATTTCAAAACCTTGCTTAAGGTATACCGCTAACGCACGCTCGTTGTCTGCTCTTACATAGGCAAAAAGCTTTTCATAACCTTTAGCTTTGGCTGCCTTAAATGTGTAATCGAACAACTGTTTTGCAACGCCTTGCCCACGGCTATTTGCATCAACATAAGTGCCAATAATACCAACGTGGTCAAAGGCCTTGGTGTAAGTCGCGAATGGTTCTACATTCTGAAAGCCAAGTAACTGGTTGGTCGTTTCGTTGACTGCAACGCTAAATACACCACGTTCTGGGAACGACTCAATGAATCCCTTTTCTTCATCAACAGTAAAAGTCTGATCCAAGATCGTATAACGCGCTTCGATAATGATTGGATTCAATACATCAATAATGCCTTGTGCATCTTCTACCGCGACTTCTCTGATTGTTAAGCTCATACTTCTCTACCTTTTTATTGCTTTCGGCAAATTCTATCGCTATATGCCATCCTTTTGATAGGACAGAATGTTGTCGAAAGCGATATCGAAGTAGAGTTCGTAGCTATTTTGTTCAACATAGCCCAAATGTGGAGTTGCCGTGACGTTAGGCAAGGATAATAGAGGTTCAGCGTCTGTTGTTACGGGCTCACAATCAAACACATCAATAGCGGCTGTTTTGATCGGTACCTCGCGTAGTTCATGATACAGAGCCATCGGTTCCACTAACTCGGCACGACTAATGTTCACAAACAGTGAGTTCGGCTTCATCAAGCTAAGGTCGTGTGCCGTAACACATCCTCTGGTGACATCATTCAAACGCAAATGCAAAGAAAGCACATTAACTTCTCGAAAGAAGTCTTGTTTAGTTGTTGCTGCTTCTAATCCATCCGCTTGTGCTTGATCACGTGAAGCTTGGCTGCCCCACACTACGACAGACATCCCAAATACTTGGGCATATTGTGCAATGCATTTTCCGATTTTTCCGTAACCCCAAATACCAAGCTTCAAGCCCTTCAAAGTTCGACCTAACCCTAACGAGCCTGAATCTTGCCACTGGTTTTGCTTAAGGTTTGACGCGTAAGTAGGAATGTGGCGCGATGCAGCCATAATCAACGCCCAGCATAATTCAGAGGGTGCGACTGGCGAGCCTCGGCCTTCTAACACGGTAACACCAAATCGTTCGCACATTTGCGGGTCGATATGGTTACTTACTTTGCCCGTCTGGCTAATCAGCTTGAGGTTTGGGAGCTGCGATAACAAAGATTCGGTGATCTCGGTTCTTTCACGAATGAGCACAATGGCTTCAAACGAGACTAACTTAATGGCGAGCTCTTGCTCTGAATAAGTCTGGGTAAATACCGTGACATCGTGTTGTTCGAGTTTGTTGAAGCAATCGAGGTCTTTAACGACGTTCTGGTAGTCATCCAATATCGCTATTTTCACATCACTCTCCTTGTGAATGTTAATCTTCTGGCGTTAGTCAAATGGAGGCTAAAGTGCCAAGCCTTCCGATTCAACACACACGCGATGGGGCTTCACTATTTATAAACCACTTTGAAACGCTCCAACATGAGTAACATGTCTTCACTTGGTGAGATCTTGAGCTCTTCACATTCACGAGAGAAGAAGTTCCAGTGAGCTTCTCTCCACCATTCGAGTGTTTTATCGCCCTCACCTTCGGCAGCAGCAAACTCCGCCGTCACCTCGTTGTATTTGCACAACGACACCGACGTGATCTCAACGATACAGACGGGCTTGCCATCCCAGTCGGTGACGACTTGCAAGTGACCAACTACTGGTCGCGTCTCGCCTTCATGGGTATACCAGTATTCAAGGCCGCAGGACGCTTGTTTTTCACCCTTGAGAATCAACTGCGCGCAGAGGTTGGCGTTGTATTCATCAGCACAGTAATAGTCGGCACTAAAGGAGGTGTATTGCGAGGCAACCTCTGCTGGCAATGTGTCGAGGTAGCTATCGAGATAAGCTTTGCTTCTTTCTTCCATGATCTTTCCAAATTCAATATTAGGTTGAGCCGATAAATACTTATAGATTAAGCATCTGGCTGCATTGGGAGTAACCTATCAAGTCAGGTTATTGCTGTAAACCGAGTGAATATCAAAATGTGGGCTGAGAAAGAAGAATATCGTTAGTATTTCGAGGCCAATACAAGAAGATCCAAAGAGTAAAAGAAGAGCCAAAAACACCTTTAGTGTGTGCTTTTGGCTCTGAATATCTCGTTAATAGTCGCTCGTAATTAGCAGGATATTAACGGTTCAAGAAGTCGACCGCTTTGTCTGGGAAGTCAGTAAACACACCATCGACTTTGACTTGGTTGTAGAAGACATCCAACATGCCATCAAAGTTATCAGCATAAGCTGGGATTCTTCCCGGATCAGCACGGAACGTGTACGGGTGAACATCTAAGCCCGCGTCTTTTGCTGACTTCATTAACGGTTTAATAATAATGTTATCTTTGGTTGATGCATCGTCCACCAACATTGGCTTCCAAGGGCCTATTCCTTCCGCATAAGTCGCCACTTTTTCCATGCCACCAGCTTCAAACATCCAGTCGTAACTGTACGGCGTTACTTTGTCACCTTGATACGTCATGGTTTCATTCCAACCTGTATAGGCCATCAACTGAACGAGCTTAAGATCCATTTCCATCGCAGGCATGAGTTCATCATTGATGCGTTGGAGTTCATTGGTGTCAAAACACTGCAAATACACTTTATCGTCTTTTGATAGGTAACCATATTGATGCAAGGTCGCAAGCACAGCTTTGGAGATGTCTTTGCCTTCGTGACGATGGAACCAAGGTGCTTTAATTTCAGGATAGATGCCCACGTCATAACCTAAGGTCTTATTTAAGCCTTGGATCAGTTCGATTTCTTCTGCAAATGTAGCGACACGGAAATCAGACTGCCACATTGGGAAGCGCGTTGGGTACCCTGCCACTCTGTTGCCTTGTTCATCTAAGTTAAAGCCTTCGGTCACCTTTAATGACTTGATCTCGGCAAGCGTAAAATCAATCGCATAGTAACGGCCATCTGCTCGTGCACGGTCTGGAAAGCGGTCAGCAACATCAGTGACGCGATCTAAATAATGATCATGCAAAACCACCAATTGGTCGTCTTTAGTCATCACTACATCTTGTTCGATGTAGTCGGGTTTCATCGCATAAGCGAGCGCTTTAGCGGGTAATGTGTGTTCAGGTAAATAACCAGAAGCGCCGCGATGGGCAATCACTAAAGGATCGGCGAACGTATTTGCAGATAAACTTAGGGCTAATAAGGTCAGAGACAGTGACGTTGTTTTCATTATTGTTTCCCTTGATAAAACAGAAGCTGGATATACCTGCCTCTGTTGTTATTAGTATGGTGTGGTTCAGCTAATAAACTACTGAGTTAGCGCTTCTTTTTCTCGTTCGAGATCTTTTTGTTTATGGTGCGCACGCTCACCGAGGAAGGCGTAAAGCAGACAAATTATTGAAGCAACACAAGCTCCGACCAAAATCATGAAGCCGCCATCCCAGCCGTAATGGTCAACCATGAAACCAAGCACCGCATTGGCAGCAACTGCGCCACCTAAGTAACCAAACAAGCCAGTAAGACCTGCCGCCGTACCTGCCGCTTTCTTTGGTGCAAGTTCAAGTGCATACAAGCCGATTAGCATTACTGGACCATAAATAAGGAAGCCAATCGCAATCAGTGCCAACATATCAACCGTTGGGTTACCCGCAGGGTTCAACCAATACACCAACACTGCGACAGTTACGAGAACCATAAACAGGATCCCTGCTGGAGCGCGTCGACCTTTGAATAATTTATCTGAAATCCAACCACACAATAACGTGCCAGGAATACCTGCCCACTCATACAGGAAGTAGGCCCAAGAGGATTTATCTACAGAGAAGTCTTTCGCTTCTTTTAAGTAAACCGGAGCCCAATCGAGTACGCCATAACGGATAAGGTAAACAAACGCATTAGCAATCGCGATTGACCACAACAGCTTGTTAGAGAAAACGTACTTAAAGAAGATCTCTTTCGCCGTCATTTCTTTCTCATGAGACGTATCGTAGTCGTCTGGGTAATCATCTTTGTGTTCTTCAATCGGTGGTAAGCCGCAAGATTGAGGTGTATCTCTTACAGTAAACCAAACAAAGACAGCAACGAGAGTGGCAAAAAATGCAGGAACATAAAAAGCGGTTCGCCAATCGTCGTTAAAAGCCCACAGCCCCAACAAGAACATTGGGCCAATCAAACCGCCACCCACGTTGTGAGCAACGTTCCATACCGATACGATCTCACCACGTTCTTTTCGTGACCACCAGTGAACCATGGTTCGCCCACAAGCTGGCCAGCCCATGCCTTGAAACCAACCATTCAAGAACAGCAGGGTAAACATCGCAGTGATGCTGCCTGTCGCCCATGGCATGAAGCCGAAGCAGAACATGACCAATGCCGACATTAACAAGCCACCGCTGAGAAAGTATCGGGGGTTAGAACGGTCAGAAACACTGCCCATTAAGAACTTAGATAAGCCGTAAGCGATAGATACCGCCGCTAATGCAACCCCTAGTTCTCCGCGGCTAAAACCTTGCTCAATGAGATAAGGCATCGCCAAACTAAAGTTTTTACGGACTAAGTAATACCCCGCATAGCCAACGAAGATGCCGAGAAACAGCTGCCATCGTAGTCGTGTGTAGGTGCTATCGATCTTATCTGATGACAAGCGATCGATATGCGCCATAGGTTTGAATATTCCAAACATAGGAACCTCATAATTATTGGGCGAAGGAAGAATTTAAATGCTCGAACGAAAAAATTTAGCGCTCATTCGAAATTAAGGGAATTGTATGTGCTTCAGGATTAATTTCTGTGATAGAGGTGGTTATTAACAAAAAATAACTTTAAATACAGCATATTAGTTTCATTTAATTAGACTGCGCTTCATATTTTTGTTTGTGTTGTTCTTGAGTGCAGAGTGCGCTTGTATAGAAAACTATCTTTCGAGTGAGCAAATATCGAACTTTTCAAACAAGGATATGCAATTAAGTTAAAAAATTGTAAACAGAATCAACCTCTTTGCGCCCAATTAATGTGAATAGATAAGTCGCACATCGCAATCGGCAATGCGTATAACTAGCAATACATAGCCAATGGTGATGTTTTGTATTTCTTTCCGTTTATTTATCGAATTACCAAGGTTGTTTATTGTACATCTCAAGCGATGCAGCAATGTCTATACACAAGGTGTGTACCCATCACCTAGTAGTGAGGTTAGTCAGTGAGCATCTTACGAATTCAACAAACGTTAGGAAATATCATGAACAAATCACTTATCGCACTCGTTCTTACTGCTGTTTTAGCAGGTTGTTCATCTGGCAGTGGTTCTGAACCGGCACAACCTCAATTTGATGGTGACTATGGTTTCGAAAACATTGACCCAGGTTTTGGAAACGGCGACTCTGATAGTGATGTCGACAATGGGTTTGATAATATCGACCCTGGATACGGCAAAGACGATTCAGAAAATATTGCTAATATCATTGAACAAGCTGATCTAGGCTTCGTCTACATCCCAGATATCGGTGATGTACCATTTTTTAATAAAGACACAGGGGAAGCTCATATAAGCGCCGTAAAACAACGTTCTGATGATAACGAAACGCTATACAGCATCTACGTGGATGATAAGCGTGTTGGTGAAATCATCATTCGTGATAACTATGTCAAAGTTAGCTCTGGAGACAAGATGATCTCAGGTGAGCAGAAGTCTTATCTTGATACTGAATATACCTTTTGGACTATTCGAGGTACGAACGGCAATGTAGTTGGTGACTTTAAGCGTCTCGACGATGGTGTTTGGGTGTTCCGTGAAGAAATGAACCGTGAAACATTTGTGGTTAAGTATCACGACGGTCAGTGGAATTTCATCCCTGTCGCAGACATTAAAAACAAGGTTAAAGACAACTTGCCGTCGCAAGCACAAGCCACCAAAGTGCGAGCAAAAATGCAGGTTAATAAGCTACGTACTTTGAAGTAATACTTATCACCAATCCCATATCAAAAAGGCATCCTCAAATCCAAGAGGATGCCGATCAAGCATCAACCAAGAATACATAACTAAAAAGCTCAAGGAAGATCCGGACTAGGTTACTAATTTACTGGCATTCAGTACTTTGAATTCGCCGATATTTTGTATACATAAGCGAGAGATCCAATGACCATCAAAAAGTTCCCCCTTCTGACATTAGCCGCTGTCTTGCTGTTCACTATGTCTAACGCACAAGCCAATGAACAAAACCAAGAAGAAACTGCGATAACATTTGGCCTATCAGCTGAACGAGGGTGGAGAGATTGGTCTGCTTCTTACATAAAATATCGCGGCCCGGGTAGCATAGGTTATGGTATTGAGTTTACTCGTTCGGCTTATAACGAAGACGAAGAATCGTACGAATACAAACAACGTGACAACGAATATCAGTTTCACGCCCCTATTGGAATCACCGAAAACTTGTACATCACTCCCGGTTACGGGATTAAGCGAACACATACAGACGTAACTTTGGATAGCCGCGAGTTCTCTGACAGCTCAACCAAACAAGTCGGAGGCTTAGATGCCACCTATATTATGGACAGTGGGTTTGTAGTGACAGCAGGATTCGATAAAGCAGAAGGTGAAGACTTGGAATTCTCAATTGGTGCTGGTATCGCCTGGTAAAGGTAATAAGCCTAATAGATTTAGCAAACAAAAAGGGCCTAGATTTCTCTAGACCCTTTCAAGTAACAACTCTTAGTGACTTTATGTTGGCTAATTAGGCAAAACATTTGCTAACTACACGAAGCATTAGCTCGTCACACAAAGCGATTATTCTTCGATGTAAAAAGCTTCTACAGAGCCTTTTAGAGTAATAAGCATTGGCTGACCACGGCGGTCTAGCGCTTTTGGAGAAGGGATCTTAACCCAACCTTCGCTGATGCAGTATTCTTCAACATCAGTACGCTCTTTACCATTTAGACGAATGCCGATTGGGTATTCGAAACACTCAGCCACGTGGTGTGGGCTGCGTGGGTTACCTGCTAGATGATCTGGTAAAGCTGGTTTTGAATTAGTATCGCTCATGTTCATTACCTGTATGTACGTAAATAAAAAAAGTGCGCCATTCTAGTCAATATAGGCTTTGTGCTCAACAACTGCTGCAATAAATCGTAGTGATCGTTTTAATCAACAGCGAGTTGTTTGATTTAAGGGCGGTAGTTGCAGCATTTCAAAACAAAACTTTCACAGATTTCAACATTTCTAGCGAAGCTAAGAATGATTACCCTAATATAAAAAAAGCACCCAGCCCGTTGGACTGAGTGCTCATAAACGAGTAATCACTGATTATAAAGTTACGTTACCAGTCATAAGTTACGCTCGCAATCACGTTACGGCGATCACCGTAAAAGCAGTAGTAATCACACGTCGCGACGTACTCTTTGTCTGCTAAGTTCTTAGCTGCAACTTGGAACTTGTAATCTTCAATACGGTAGCTCAATGTTGCGTCAAACAAGGTGTAAGAAGACACTTTGTTTGTCTCGGTATTATCAGCGTAAGAATCACCAACATAACGAGCACCCGCACCAATAGTTAAGCCATCTAGTGGACCATTTAGGAAACGGTAGTTCGCCCAAGCTGAAGCCAATTGGTCAGCAATTTGTGACGGCGTATTGCCTACATTGCTGCTTGTCGCATCTTCAGTTATTTCGGAATCGATGAATGAAACGTTACCAATCAAGGTTAATGCTTCAGTTACGTTTGCGACAGCTTCTAACTCAAGACCGCGGTTACGAACTTCACCAATTTGTGTTAGTTGACCGGCAACTTGGCGCGCTAAGTTTTCTTTCGACACTTCGAATGCGGCAATGTTGAAGTAACCATCGAAGCTACGCGGTTGGTATTTCAAGCCCACTTCGTATTGCTCGCCACGTTCTGGTTTCGCTGGGTCACCATTTTGATCAAGCTGAATGATTGGGTTAAACGACTGAGCATAGCTCGCATAAGGTGTAAAGCCACTATCCATCAGGTAAGCAACACCGAAGTTGGTTGTCCACTCTTCGTTATCAACCTTAGTTTTAGCACCTGTCGTCGTGTTATGAGTCTTGTTTTGAGAATCGTCGTAACGAACACCGATTTGTACTGCCCACTTATCCGCAATCATCATTTGGTCTTGTAAATAAAGGCCTAATTGATTATTTTTCGTTTTAGTGGTTTGACGATCTGATTCATCAAGTGGCGCAAACGTTGTTGGATTCAACAAAGCTACATTTGTGCTGTATGACGGGTCAAACACGTTAAAGATTGGGTTCGGTATATTTCCTACACCCGGCACAGGCAAAAGACTGTTTCCGTCACCAATAATTGGATCAGCCGCGTAATCTTTACTATCAATATCGATGCTTTGGTAATCAATACCAGTCAACAAGGTGTGTTCTACCGAACCCGTTGTAAATTTATGGATCAAACGATTATCGATATTAAACGCATCGGATGTCCCCTCTTCCGTCGATGCTTGTCGGATAATAGAAGAACGGGTTGGATCGTAAGGTGCTAGAGCTGTGTCACCAATATACCGCGAGTAATACATTTGACGTAGGTTTATGTCCATTTGGCTGTAACGAACGTTTTGCATTAAGTATGTACGGTCATTAAAGTGATGTTCAAATTCATAACCTATCGAGATTTGTTCACGCTCAAACGTCTCCCAATCTGTATTTCCCAATGCCCGGCTATCACTGATTTTTCCATTTGGATTTGACGTTAGCGTCCCTTCCATCGGTAAGAATTGTAGGTATGGGTCAGAGTCATCCTTTTGGTAACTAGTTAGCACCGTAATTTTAGTATCGTCTGTAAATTTGTAAGCCAGAGAAGGAGCGATAAAAATGCGTTCAGCTTCTACACCATCGACACGGCTACCATTTTTACGACCAAGCGCTTGCAGGCGAAACGCCATTTTATCGTTAACTTCAGAGTTCACATCTAAGCTAATTTGCTTTCGATCATCAGTACCGTATTCGATAGCAAACTTACCCGAGTCACCATCAAACTGTGGACGCTTACTGATTACGTTGATAACACCACCTGGAGGAGTTTGGCCGTATAGCGCTGATCCTGGACCACGCAAGATTTCTACTCGTTCCAAGCCAAACGGGTCGATTTGCCAGCTGTAAAAGCCCGATGAATACAAACGCGTTCCGTCTTGATACAAGCCACTGTTAGCTTGCTTAAAGCCTCGGATAACAAACCAATCTTGCTTGTTGTCTTCACCGAAGTAGTTCGCTTGAATACTTGGCGTGTACTGTAATGCGTCGGCAATACTGATTGACGCTCGGTCGTCCATCTGTTCACGAGTAACAATCGAAATTGCACGTGGTGTCTCACCTATCGCTACGTCTGTTTTTGTTGCTGTTCGACTGCTTAATCCTACGTAACTAAAATCAGGACCTACTGAGCTGTCTTCAAGTTGCTGTCCAATAACAACAACGGTTTCATCTTCGTTAGCTTGAGCCATTCCTGACGATATAACTAAAGCGACCGCAAGTGCTGTTGGGGTACGCATAAAGTGCCGATTCATATATTTCTCCTTCTATACGGCTATGAACCTATTGCAATAAAACACAAACAATCACTGTGATTTTTATTAATCAATTGTTTGTATTTGAACCTAACTTGGCTCTTAAAACTCAAGCGACAACACTTTCTAGTGCTTGGTGCGCTTGAGCTAAACGCCCTTTACTCAACTCAATAAGATTGCCGTTATCCATTTTTAGAATACGTTCAGCTTCTTCGTTGAAATGACCAACTAGTTGTTGTTGTGATTATCATTATCAATAAAGAAAGAGACAATTCCGTATAAACCAAGCACGACAATCTTGTTGTTTAGTCTTGTCCTCTAAAAGCTCAACCCGTTCATTCAACAGAAATCCGTTAACAAGCGTTCAGTAGTCGCGATAAGTAACGACAAGGACTACAAGCAGCTAAGCTATAACCTTCTTAAGCCCCACATCAGATACATGCCACCGATAATCGAAGCTACCAATCCTGCTGGGATCTCCTGTGGGTAAAGCCACTGTCTACCAAGCCAATCCGAGAACAACATCAGTGCCATACCAATTAACGAAGAACAGATCAGATGCTCTTTAGCACGGCTATAACCAAATAATCTCGCTATGTGTGGAGCCATCAAACCGATAAAGCTTAACGGGCCCACCACCAGTGTTGCGCTCACGGTTAAACATGCCACCAGCACCAACAATAGAATTCGAGATCTTGATACATTGATACCAAGAGATTGCGCACTCGCTTGCCCTAATGGCAACACATCCAACCATCGCGCACAGAGAAAACCTAACGAGATAAATACAACCGAAGATATCAGTAACGGCACGAGTGTTACCTCGGTGACGTAATACGTTGAACCTGCCAACCAAGCCAGAACTTGATAACTTCTTGGATCACCGCCTGCCAATACAAAACTTTGCACAGCGTTCATCAGTGCCGTTATCGCAACGCCTGTTAATAGTACTCTTTCCGGTTGGAAGCCCGACTTCTGGTTAAGCACGACAATGATGCCCAAAGTACAGACCGCGCCAATAAAGCCACCGACATAAAGCCCAACCACGCTGCTGCCAAAGCCCGCAAAGATTGCGATAATCAAACCTAATGCCGTACCAGAACTGATACCGATCACTTCTGGGCTGGCCATTGGGTTGCCACTCAAACGCTGAATGATCGTACCAGCGACGGCCAACATGCCGCCCGCTAATGCCGCTGCCGTTAATCGAGGTAAACGCCATTCGAGCATTGCCCAGTCTTGAGTTTGAAATAACCAACGCCAACCTTCAGTTTGTACAGAGAACAAACTGAACACGACCAGGGACATCGCAATAAACAAGCTGGCCAATACCACTGAATGCTCGTTTAAGCGAGAAGCTACTTCCTTATGACGCGTTAATACAGTTTGTGTTTGTGACTGACTTTTCATTGATAACTTGGGCAGCAACCACAACAACAGTGGAGCACCTAACGCAGCCGTTGCAGCCCCTGTCGGGACAAACATAGACATGATGCCAGGCAACTGTTGAATAAGCAGATCGGTAAGGCTTAACAACAAGCCACCTAACAGCATAGATACCAATAACTTAGGGACTAAACGGTGCACACCCATCAGGCGTGCTAACGCAGGAGCTGCTAAACCAACGAATCCAATAACACCAACAGCACTCACAACCCAAGCTGTCAACAATACTGCTAACCCTAAACAACCAACTCTCAATTTCGGTAACGAAACACCGAGGCTCTTAGCACCCTGCTCTGATAACTGAAGCAAGCTCAGTGGTTTTACGAACAGAAACGCCATGAGAGTCGCAATCGCTAAGCGTGGAGCCAAGTACTGAACATCTTCCCATCCGGTTTGAACCAATGAACCTGCGCCCCAAATCATTAAGCCATTCAGTTTGTCTTGGTTCATCATTAACAAGACAGTACTCACAGCGCCAAAATAGAGGTTCACGACCAAGCCAGACACAATCACGACGGTTGGAGATAAAGCACGTCGCCAAGACAATAGGAACACCAAACCAATCGTAGTTACGCCACCAACAAGTGCCACTAGCGAATAAGACCACTCTAAAAGCCAAGGGGCATAAAGCGTCGCTAGCATCAGAGCAAAGCTTGAGCCACTCGCGACACCTAACGTAGACGGTGAAGCCAAAGGGTTTCTGAGCACCTGTTGCATCAATACACCCGCCACTGCCAACGCTGCGCCAGATAGCAATGTAGTGAATAACCTCGGCCACCAAGCTAAATGCAGCTTCACTGAGTCTGGAGAAGTGAAATCAGCGCTCCACAAACTAGAAAATCGGCTCAGTCCGAACTGAGGGACAGATAGGTGCTGGCCTATTAACACCAGTGTAGAAACCAATAAAAGAGTCATAACACCTAACGAGAGAACTCTCATAGCACGTCTCCTTGGTTCAATTCAGAGACAATGAAGCGCGCAAAGCGTGTTGCAGAAGGTATCGCACCGAAGCTCCACACCGCTGGAACTTGTAACGCGGGGTAGCCCGACTCTTTCACAATGTATTGCCAAAACTGATTTGCTTTAAGGCTCTCTTTAGTTCCTGCTGGCATTGGCGAAATAATCACGATTTGTCCTTTAACGCCAATAAGCTGATCGACACCAACCAAACTGTAACCCCAAGCGTTGGTTTGCTCTTTCCATGCTGATTCAAGGCCAATCTTGTTTACTGAGGCTTTGTATAGGCTGTTATCCCCAAAGACGCGAACGTGATTAGTGTCCATGAATTGCACCATCAACATTGCAGGAGCACTGTTGGGTAGCAGAGATCCTAAACGATCCATTTCAGTGTTCGCTTTCTGAATCAAAACTTCAGCTTGAGGTTGTTTCTCAGAGACTTCTGCTAGCTTTCGAGTAACCGTTTCTAGCGCTGACCAATCAACATCACCACTTCGGTACAAACCAATGGTCGTAACAGGGGCAATTTTGCTAAGTTGAGTCTCCAACGTTGAAAACATTGGAGAGAGTAATATCTTGTCGGGTTTGAGCTCATGAATACGTTCAAGGTTTGGTTGCGTTCGTAAGCCAACATCCGCAACAGTTGGGGGAATTTGAGGAGACTTTACCCACGAGTTGTAATCGGGTATTTGCGCGACAGCAATAGGTGTAACGCCCAACGCCAAAAGCGTTTCAGTGTGAGTCCAATCGATGGAAACTAATCGAGGTCGATCGCCATCATTCAACCCAGATGTATCTTGATTGGCTAACGCAAGTGGAGAAAATACCAGTACGCTCGATATGACGACTCTTGAAATAAGATTACGAGTGACGTGCGAGCGATGTAATATTGATTGGAAAGACTGTTTAAGCATCATGCTGGCTCCAAATCACCAGGCATCGCGACTGGGTAACCCGCAGAGTGTTGAGTAATGTGCATAGGCACACCATAGATATCTTTCAATATTGGCTCTTTGAACACCTCATCAACCTCACCTTCGACTAATAGTTCACCGCTATGTAAGGCAATAATGTGGTCGCAGAAACGTGCAGCCATATTGATGTCGTGTATCACAATGATCACGCCAATCTCTAATGTTTTACTCAGACGCTTAATCAATGTCAGCATTTCAATCTGATGGCCGATATCGAGCGCGGCTAAAGGCTCATCCAGCAAAAGGTATTTGGTGCGTTGAGCCAACAGCATCGCGAGCCACACACGTTGGCGTTCACCACCCGATAAAGTATCCACCAAACGATCAGCGTATTGCGCTGTGTCGGTAAGTTGCATCGCCTCTTCAACATACTGCTTATCTTTACTTGAAAGTCGACCCAATAAGCCGTGCCAAGGGTAGCGACCAAAGCTCACCAGGTCTTTGCCGGATAAACTGTCGGTTGCAGGTAAATGTTGAGGTAAGTAAGCAATTTGTTGTGCGAAGTCCTTATCCGACCATTTAGCGACCGGTTTATCTTTCAGGAAAATATCGCCTGAAGTGGCGTGCTGTTGCTTCGCTAGCAACTTTAATAAGGTCGATTTCCCCGAGCCATTATGCCCAACCAAAGCGTAGATCTTTCCTTGCTCAAACGACACATTGAATGTCTTGAGCAATTGCTTATCCCCTACACTAAAACCGAGTCCCTTTGCTTCGAGCATACCTTCAACCTTAAAACACATCATTCACTAAAGAATTAATGAAATACGAACATATTCATAAAATCATTAACAGACACGCTTTTATACACTTGCAAAAACGCTAACGCAAACGATTTTCATTTAGATTAAACTAAATGTCGTACCAATTTATCCCTATATTTTAAAGAGTTAGAAGATTAATTTAGAGAAGGCATCTGACGTTGATTCAAGATCTTGTCGCAACGAAGTTTAAGCATTTATGAAAATGCGCTCATAAATAGATAGATGAGAAAGGCAGAGAGTTTCGTGTCTGTTAGGCTGTTTCCGAATATTCAGCCTAAAACGAAACGCTCATGACGTGATGATTGGGTTCGGTTTCAATCTCGACGATTGACCAACCAAGAGAAAGGTACAAAGGCGCAATATTGGTGTAGGCGTACAACTTAGACGTTGAATCTTTCGAGGGTTGGGATTGATAATAGTCTGGCATTTGTTCAACAGCTCGTTTAATCAATTCACTCGCAATACCTTGACCGCGCCATTGAGGTTCAACAAACACGGCGTTGATCCACACCACATCCCGCACTTGATGAGGTTCCTGAAAATGGGAATACGCCAAGCCACCAATGACCACATTATCGCGAAGCACTACTATTACTGGAGGGAGTTGTACGCAGTCTTTATAGGTATCTTTAAACTTAAAATCCGACCATTCATTTTGAAGCAAGCGCTCTAATTCACTCCAATATGGCGAACTTTCATCGCAATTTCTAAAGATTACTTTCTGCATGTCTTTCCATCCTTTGAAGGGCTAATACGGCCATCCTAGCCTTGGTTTATATTAGTGTAGGTAAAGTTACTCTTCTTCGTCGTAATCGTCTGCAGGGTCTTGATTGATTTCTTCGCCACACCCTAAGCATTCGGCTTGCAAATCTGTTGGCATAATAATAATCAAACCACAATGCGGACATAAATCGCCTTGTTGAAACATCCTGCTACTCCTTCTACTTCATGGCTATTGCTTAGGATACTTTTGCTTACTCGCTTCTAACCAGTCATGGATGACTTGGCGAGCAGACTCGGATGGCGGTGCATTTCGTTTCCCACAAATCTGGTCAATTTCAAACGGAAAGGCTTTGCTTGGAACACGACGTAGGCCAATGGTTAAACGCTGAGGTTTGAACATGCGGAATACCACATAGCGATCGCTCATGATTCGATTGTGATAAACACCAATGCAGTGTTTTTGCTCCATGCCTTCTTTTTCAAGGTCGTAGTAATCAGTAAGCGGATGAATATTGTCGTTACCTAGCAAAGGAACCGGGTAAGGAATGTCTTTATCCATTGGGCGGTTACCTTCTAAACGACGCAGTTGACGTTGCTCTGTCCATCTATCGTGAAGTTGTTCGAACATCGCAAATGAGTTCTGGCTGGTAATTGCGCGTAATGGATCATCCATCTCCAAATCTAGTCCTAACAATATCGCATCTTGGAACATCGCCATTTTTGAAGGCGCATTAAGCCTGCCCTCTTCCACCATCGCAATGCCCAATCGACTGCCGGTTAGAAATGGATGAACTTGATCCAAACGTAATGCTGTGTAGCCAACTTTGGAATAGTGCTTGAATTTAAGAACACGTCTTTGTAGCGGTTCAAGAATTCGTACAATGTGGTCGAGCTCATCACCGACGTTGTAGTTAAGCTCTAGCTTATCGATGAATTTTAGGGTCGCTTTACTGCCGTCTAAGCCCAGTTTGGCTAAGATTCTCTTTTGTCCTAGGCGACTCAGTTCCAATGCTTTCTTGTTATCGACACTGTGTTTCATGCAGATTAACGCCAAAATAACGGGTCTTAATTCAAGCAGTTGAGCCGCCTCATAAGTGTTCGCAGCTAACCAAAGCATTTGATATTGATACTCTGGAAAATCATCGGTGATTTCACGATAACGAGCAGGCAACGAATCTAACCAACGACCATTTACATCAAACTGTTCAACAAGATTGAGGCTTAAACCAATACCACCATCAAGTGGGCGTCTACCATCTTCAAACACATGAAAGCCCACGAGCTTTTGTGACCAATCACTGATCTCAATATCGTAGTCAAAGCCTAATGTGCGAGTGGGAATGGTAAGTAATGCTGTCATTGATGCCTCTTCGTTAATGGCGCGTTGAACTGTCGAGCATATCTAATAGCAAAAAACCTAAAGCTCGACCTAAAGTCACTATAACAACCTTTTGTAAATTTCTTATCAATCAAAGCGATATAAATACGATAGTACTTAGAAGATCTTTGAATGATGATTTTACGCAATATGAGACCTCTTCGATATCATTTACTTAGAGAGAAACTATGCTTGTAACATCACTAATAACAAGAGGCTTTAATTATGGAATACCGACATATTCTGGTCGCACTTGAAATGTCTGATGACTCGAAAATCCTCATCGACAGAGCAACCTTCTTCGCGAACAAACTAGAAACGGAACTTTCATTTGTTTATATCGACGGTACTCACGGAGAAATTTACCCAGAACTCGTTGATATTCAACAAAGTAATAATGACCTACCAGTCAATGAAAGTGCTATAAAACACTTAAGAGAATTTGAGGCTTACGCTAAACAGCCGATTCAGCATATCTTTGTGGGTACGGGTGATTTGAATGACAAGCTCAAAGACACCGTGAAAGCGCACAACATTGACCTGATGCTTTGTGGTCATCATCATGATTTTTGGCATAAGATCATCTCGCACTCGAAGCAATTGATAGACTCGTCCTCTGTCGACATACTCGTCGTTCCTATGGACTAACTGCTTCTACGGACTAAAGCCTCTAAAGGCTCGCGGCTCCTAAAACATGCTGTTTGCACTTATAAAGAGCCAACCTCTATCGGTATTTTTGGTTGGCTTACATCCCCTATTCAATCTTCTTATTTACCTCAATCCAACTATCACTGACTTGCTGAAATCATTTGTGATCTTGTCGGCTGATCAACTCGTAAGCGTCTAATAATTAACAAATCACGAGTGTCAGCAATGAAAAAGATTGGTCTCTATCTTTTTACAAACGACTTCAGAATCAACGACAATCAGTTGCTTCACCAAGCCGCGCAGGTGGTCGATGAACTCGTTTGCGTTATTGTCGAACCTACGCTCTCTCGCTTCTCTGCTGAATTCGCACAAGAGCACAGTTATGGAGCGCATCGCCAAACCTTTATTTCACAATCGATAGCCAATCTAGAAGCCAATTTAGTGAAGCTTGGTCAGCAACTTGTCCTGATTCACAATAATCATTTAGAACCAGACGTAGCCGAGCAAACACTCAGCCAAATTATTGCGACACAGCACGTCACCCACTTTTTCGCCAATGCACATTGCGGTTACGACGAGCGACAATTGATTCATTCAGTACATCGCCGCCACCCTGACTTAATAACATGCTTGCGACATCACGCCACCTTGTTTGACTTACATGAGCTACCGTTCGAATTATCGAAAGTCCCAAGCTCCTTTACCAAGTTTAGAAAGATAGTCGAACACTTGGACGTTAATGATGATGAGACAGTTATTTCACGTCTTCCACCTGCAGTGAGACTAGCATCGACATCGACAATCTCATTATTCAGTTCACCAAATGACGAGAGCGAAGTAACAAACGATTATTTGGGTGGCGAAGACGCAGGACTAGTGCATTTAGAAAACTACTTTTCACATGATTACGCCCTTAACTACAAGCAGACTCGAAACGCATTTGACGGCATCGAGAACTCAACCAAATTTTCGCCGTGGTTGGCACTCGGCTGCGTTTCGCCTAAAACGATTTATCGCCATTTGAAACAATTCGAAGCCGAACATGGCAGTAACGATTCAACCTATTGGATCTACTTTGAGTTGTTATGGCGCGAATATTTCTATTGGAAGCGCTTATCATTGGGCTCGTTGTTGTTCGGTGATTCTTCAAACCGTGAACTCTGCAGTCCTAACTCCTCCGCAACGTCGAGCCTGAATTTCGCCAAATGGAAAAGTGGCAATAGCAACTACCCGATTGTCGATGCGTGTATGCGCCAACTTAACGAAACAGGCTACATGTCTAATCGCGGAAGACAGCTAGCCGCTAGCTGTTTGATCTATGAACTAGGGATCGATTGGCGACACGGCGCAGCCTATTTTGAGAGCCAACTTATCGACTATGACGTGGCATCAAACTGGGGCAATTGGGCTTACATAGCCGGAACCCTGAACTCTCAGGTAAACACCCAAACCAACAAGCAAAAAAATGCCAACCAAGCACAACCCAAATCACACCATTTCGACTTGGCTAGGCAGACAGATATGTATGACCCAGACCATATATTTATCAACAAGTGGAATGCGAGCAGCAAAGAACCTGTCTTAACTAACAATCAGGATATGTTATGAACTTCAAAACCGTGCGCCTTGTCTTAGGCGACCAACTCAATGTCCAGCACTCTTGGTTTCAACAAGTTGATGACGACGTCATTTATATCATTGCAGAACTCAAGCAAGAGACTGACTACGTTGCATCGCACATCCAAAAGGTGGCCGCTTTTTTCTCGGCGATGGGCTATTTTGCCGACGAACTCAAACAACAAGGTCATCAGGTACTCCACCTCACTCTTGATGACACCACGCAATTTGAAAATCTCGATGCTCTATTGCAACACTACGTACACGAATTCGGCGCTGAGAAATTCGAATATCAAAGGCCAGATGAATATCGCCTTTTAGAGCAGATGAACAAGCTAAAGCTCACTAATGCGACCAAAGGTTGTTGTGATTCCGAACACTTCCTCTTTCCATTCGAAGAGATCGAACAACAGTTTCCGAAAGACAAACACATCATGATGGAACACTTCTATCGCCGAATGAGAAAGCGCTTCGACATTTTGCTAGAAGACGGAAAGCCAGTTGGCGGCAAATGGAATTACGATGCGAGCAATCGAAAGAAACTCAAGAAACAAGACATTGAAAGCCTGCCTCAACCTCTGATGTTTGCCAACGACATTTCCGCGATTCTAGAACGCATCGAACGTCATCAAGTTAAAACCATTGGTGAAGTTGGCGACCAATTATTATGGCCAGTTAACCGCGCACAAAGCTTGTCTTTACTCGCTCATTTCTGCCAGGTTTGCTTACCGTTATTTGGGCAGTTTCAGGATGCGATGACGACAGAACACGACTCTAAATGGAGCTTGTATCATAGCCGTATTTCGTTCTCGCTGAACAGTAAACTGCTGAGCCCTAAAGAAGTGATTGATGCAGCACTGCCGGCTTATCAAGCCTCTTCTAAGATAAACACACCCACTATCGATATTGCACAAGTCGAAGGGTTCGTACGCCAAATTCTAGGCTGGAGAGAATACATACGTGGCATTTATTGGGCGAACATGCCTGCTTACGCCAACAAAAATCACTACGCAGCAGACCGTCAGTTGCCTCATTACTTTTGGGATGGGCAAACCAAGATGAATTGTATGAAGCACGCGATTGATCAATCCCTCGAGTTTGCTTATGCGCACCACATTCAAAGGCTCATGATCACTGGTAACTTCTGCTTAATTACAGGCATTGCTCCGGATCAAGTCGACAGTTGGTACCTTGGTATTTATGTTGATGCGATTGAGTGGGTCGAAATGCCGAATACGCGAGGTATGGCACTTTTTGCTGATGGCGGGATCGTCGGAACCAAACCATACTCTGCCAGCGGTTCTTACATTAATCGCATGAGTGATTACTGCAAAGGCTGTCATTACCAAATTAAAGAGCGCAGTGGCGAGAGTTCTTGTCCATTCAACAGCTTGTATTGGCGCTTCATGAACCAACACCGCGAGGCCTTAAATCGCAACCCTCGAATGGGGATGCTTTATCGCTCTTGGGACAATATGGATGAGCAAGACCAACAAGCGATACTCAACACGGCAGAACAACGACTGACTAACTTGGAGAACTTATAATGGTGGAACAACTCAGATTACACATATTGGTCATTGGTGGCAGCGGCGGTATTGGTTTCGCCGTGGTTAAGCACCTGCTGTCTGAGCTGTCTCGGTTTGATTTTCTCGATGTCCATGTCGACGCGACTTACCACTCTCAACAGCCAGAACTAGAAAACAATCGTTTGAACTGGCACAAAGTCGATGCAACCAACGAAGCTGATATCGAGCAACTCAGCAGACAGTTTGAAAAATTGGATTGGTTGATAAACTGCGTGGGTATGCTTCATACACCAGATCTGGGGCCGGAAAAGAACCTATCTTCTATCGACCCAGAATTCTTTCTGAAAAACATCTCGGTAAACACCCTACCTAGCTTATTACTGGCCAAGCACTTCACGCCTGTTCTTAGAACGAGCGACAATCCAAAGTTTGCTGTAGTTTCCGCAAAGGTAGGTAGCATTTCAGACAACAGATTAGGTGGTTGGTATAGCTATCGGTCATCGAAAGCGGCGCTCAATATGTTCATCAAAACCATGTCGATTGAATGGCAACGCACCATTAAGAATGGCACCATATTAGCGCTACACCCGGGCACAACAGACACAGCTCTATCGAAGCCTTTTCAGGCCAATGTCCCTGAAGGTAACTTGTTTGAGTCGAGCTATGTAGCTCATCAGTTGGTCGATATTATTCGAACCGCGACACCGGATAAAAGCGGTCATTTCTACGCGTATGATGGTGAGCAATTGACTTGGTAGGGAAGAATACCAATCGCTGGCTTTGATGAATGGTAAAAAAGAAAAAACCCAACAAAGGTGTGACTCTGTTGGGTTTAGTCGTTAACTCGAAGCTGTTGGTTGAAACTAAAGATGTCGTTTCAACGAAGGACTCTCTGAGGATTCAACTAAGGATCAAAACTGATCATTACTATTACCGCTACTCAACCCAGTTGAACTTACTCTCGTCGACGCCTTCTTTTTCTTCCTTCACGCGCTCTCGTCGGCTTTGCTCTTCAGCGCGGGCTGCGTCAATTTCTTGCATGATGGCATCAATATCTGCCAAGGCATCGCTTTCGGTAAACTCACCCGTTAGTTTGCTGTCCGGCTTCAAATCACCCTTCTCAAACAGTGCCCACATTTCCTTAGCGTACTCAGTGGTCGCCAGTTCAGGGGCAAATTGCGCGTAATAGTCACGGATATTATTAACATCACGAGTCAGCATCCACTCGGCATTGTTGTTCGCAGAAGCATCGACCGCTTGCGGTAAATCGATAATCACAGGACCATATTCATCAACCAATACGTTGAACTCAGACAAATCGCCATGAATCAAACCAACGCAAAGCATCTTAACGACATAAGTCATCATCACCGCATGATCTTCAATCGCTTGTTCAGGCGGCATCACCACATCATTCAATCTAGGAGCGACATAGCCTTCGTCATCAGTGACTAACTCCATCAGCAGTACGCCATCAAAACAGCCATAAGGCACAGGCACACGTACGCCTGCTTCAGCCAGCTTATACAAGGCATCCACTTCAGCGTTTTGCCACACTTTCTCTTGTTGTTCTCGGCCAAAACCAGAGCCTTTTTCCATCGCTCTGGCACGGCGGCTATTACGTACTTTTCGGCCTTCACGATACGCCGTTGCTTTTTTAAAGCTGCGCTGGCTTATTTCCTTATATACCTTGGCACAACGGATCGTATCGCCGCAGCGTACTATGTACACTGATGCTTCTTTGCCACTCATTAATTGGCTTGTCACCTCGTCGACTAAACCATCGTCAACTAAGGGCTGTATTCTTTTAGGTATCTTCATGCCGCCTTTATACATTAGTTGTCTTACAGATAGAAATATTAACTTAAGAAATGAATGACGAAACTATTAACGTGTTCTAAAAACGAACAGAAATTACGACAAAGTTGTCTTATGACGACGGCAACGTTCAGAACAGTAGATCACGTCATCCCAACAGCGCTGCCACTTTTTACGCCATGAGAAAGGCTTTTTGCAAATAGGACATGTCTTAGTTGGTAAATGGGGCTTCTTGTGCATGGCCGTTTCCTTTTTGATGAGTCCACTTCCTGCGTCTACGCTCGATTCTCGCTTCATAGAATGACGAAGGTAATACGACCAACCCCAGATTCCCTATTACGTTCGTACCACACTTTAGGGAATAGCGGCAGTTACTCTAATCACTCTTTACTGCAGAACGTGACGGCGGAGTGATTGATAACAGCCCCCCGAAACTCCGTCATTCTCGAGAAGGAGGAACGACTGAGTCAGGGATCTGCTTCATCTAGCTTTGTATCTATTTCTGCGCTGATGGAATATAGCTAGAACCTAAGCAACAACCTTGTACTGCTTCTCCATCTCACTCACACCTAAACCAGAGTGTTTTGTCACTTTAAGTTGAACGGGAACTCGCTCTTTCAGTGCTTCAACGTGGCTAATGACACCAATCATCTTGCCTGATGCATTCAGGTTATCGAGCGCGTTCAGTGCAATGTCCAATGTGTCACTATCGAGCGTGCCGAAACCCTCATCTAGGAACAGAGAATCAATACTGGTTTTGTAGCTCACAAGATCAGATAGCGCGAGTGCCAACGCCAAGCTCACCAAGAAGCTTTCGCCGCCGGACAAAGTCTTGGTATCACGCATCACATCGCCCTGCCATGTGTCGAGCACTTGCAGTTCTAAACCATCGTCGGCTTTACGTTTTAGCTCGTAACGACCATGCAAACGCTGTAGCTGCTTGTTGGCCAAGTACACCAAGTTTTCCAGTGTTAGACCTTGAGCAAACTTACGGAACTTGTCGCCGTTCTTTGAGCCAATAAGTGAATTGAGACGTGAGATATCATCAAACTCGACTTGTTGCTCGTCGATTTTCTTGAACAAATCTTGCTGATTGCTGCGGTTCTGGCTATCCGTTTCAAGATTGGCAGAAATCGCGCCGATCTTTGTCGCATGACTTTGTTGTGCGTTTTGGCATTCAGTAGTTGCTTCTTCAACTTGCTGTTGGTCTTGCTCTTGCCATGCTTTCGCATTTACGTGGTTTTGTAGCTCCACTTGCGTCGCTTTGGCGGTGTTCAACCTAGCTTGTGCACTGACAATCGCTTCGTCTAAAGACTTCTTCAGGCTTTGAAGTTGAGTTCTAACCTCTTCATCCAACAATGCTGCTTCAAAATCAGCCTCACCTTCGAATGGGCTAGTTTTCAGCGCTTCTAACCAAGCATTCGACGCTTGTGTGTAACTTGACTGCTTGCTAGTCAACTCTTCAGAGAAGCTAATGTGTTTGGTTTGCTCAGTTCGATGTTCCAGCTCGCAGCGGTTAAGCACCAACTGCGCGGCATCAAATGCATTTACCGCTTCGGTGACTTTTTGCTTCATCGCATTGCTGGTGGCTTGAATGTCTTTGTCACCAAACAACTCTGTTCTTTCAGCACTAATACGAGTCAGTTCTAACACTAGAGACTCACTCTGTTGGGTCAGTGTCGCGAGCTCTTTCTCAACACTGCTTAGCTTGTCATCTAAAGTTTTCAATTCGGCATTTTGAGTAATCAGTTGCTTCTCAATATCAGCCTGTTGCTGTTTAGTTTGCTGCCATGTGCTTGATGCTTGTGATTTAGCAGTAAACCAATCATCAATATGTTCAAGTTCAGGCGCTTCGATAGCCGTTTGAACAATGCTCTCTTTCAGAGCGTTCCATTGCTGTTCTTTTGCTAGAGCAATCTGAGCCACTTGTTCGCTCGTGCTGTGATTTTGCTTATTCAGATCCGCTAAGCGTTGCTCGGCCAACTCGAGATTAGATTGCGCCTTATCAGCCGTAACACTTACAGACAGGTGTTGTTTCTCAGCTTCCGCATAGTGTGCTTTGGCATCGCCCAATGCTTTGATTTGCTGCGCGCTTTGACTTAGTTGAAGCTCACACTGCTGAGCAAAGGTCGCGACGGTAGCTTCATTACCTAAATCGTTAATCGTTAGCAGCGCCAGTTCAGGAGCCGTGCCAACGAAATCCGATAAGCTCTGTTGAAGTTTGCCGACAACGCCTTGCCAATTCAATTGAGCTTGTTGAATATCCGCTTGCGCACGTTGAATGTCATCATTAAGCGCTGCAATCATAGGGGCAAGAGAATCTAACTGCTGACGATGCTCTTGGCCTTCTTTTTTGATGGCCGTTAACTCTAGGTTTTCCGTTTCTTTTTGAGCAACCAAATTTGCAATATCTTGCGACTGCTCAATCGAATGGTCTGTTGAACCACACAGTGGGCACTCAGTTCCAGATTCCAAAGCCGCACGGTATTTCGCCAATTCGCCTTCTTGATCAATCAATCGCGTTAATCGTTCAAGAGAGGTCTCTTTCTCTTTATATCGCTCGACTAACACTTCACGTTCTTTCGAAAGCTTGTCGACCAATTGGATGTTGGTCTGATGTGCCTGAGTTTTGGCGTGCAGGTGTTGCTGGGCATTTAGGAAGCCACGGTTGATCTCAAGTAATGAGTGCGTATTGCGACTCCAGTACTCCAACAGATCTTTTTGCGCATTCAATACTTGTTCGCTGGTGTTGCCTTGCAATGCTTCCCACTGTTGCTTTGCACTACTCTCTAACACAACCAATTCACTTAAAGTTTTGTCTTGCGTTGCTTTGGCTTGTTGCGCACTTTTGATAACCGCTTGCTGAGCATCAAGAACCGACAAAGCTTGCTTAGCCGAGTTTAACTGTTCTGCATGTTGACGCTCTAGCGTACGAACTTGCTCAACTTTGGCTTGCCACTGACCTAAGTATTTTTCCAGATGTTGGTCAGCTTGATGTGTATTTAAGTACTCAGTGCTGAGTTGATCTTGTTGCTTTAGTGCATCTATTTTTTGGGCTAACACGATCTGTTGATTACGCTGTTGCGTGTGTTGCTCGTTTAGCGTATTTGCTGCATTAACGGCCGCAGTTTGCTTATCTTTGAGTACGGCAATTTGGTTATCTAGCGGACGGACAAGATCGATGATCTTCTCTTGATCTTGTTGCTCGGTTTTTACTTGTTCGACAATTGCACTGCTTTGAGTCAATTTAGTTTGCGCGTCTTGCTTTTCTGCATCACGAACGGCAAGTAACTTGGTGCTGTTATCTAGGTGAGCTTGAGTAGTGTTCACCTCTTGTTCGCAACGCTTTAAATCTTTGTGCATTGGGCGCAGCTTTTCAGCCGGCTCACTGTTTGCCAAGCGCTCTAATGAAGGTTGGTTACGGCCTAGTTCATCTTGAGCGGTTTTACAATCGTGCTCACTGGTTGCAATAGTTTGCTCAGCTTTGGTCACGTCTTTCCACCAGCTTAGATGCGCTTGCCACTCTTTTAATTGCTCCGCTAAACGCTTCTGTTCCGCTTCTAACGTTTCTCGTTCTGCGGTTAGCTCTTGGATTTGCTCTTCAGACAGTAAGCTCACACCTTCTGCTTTGGCTTTAAGGTGATTAAGCGACTCTTCACTCGACTTGAAATGATCGTAGATGCGCTCAGAGATCAGGCTATAAACTTCGGTTCCCGTCAGCTCTTCAAGTAGCTCGGCACGGTCGTTAGCATTGGCATTTAAGAACGCCGCAAACTCACCCTGAGACAACATGATGGATTTAGTGAAGCGTGAAAAATCGAGACCGGTTACCTGCTCCACCAACTTGGTTTTCTTGGTCAGCATGGTCTCTAAAACTTTGTCGGTGTCCGCATCAGCAAACTCACACGTTGGCGTTTGTAATGCGCCATCGTGTTTGCCACGCGCTCGCTTTTGGTGGAAGTTAGAGCGATACGTTTTGCCCTGCACTTCAAACTCCAGTTCAGCAAAACACTCACCCGTGCCACGCGTCATTAATTCGTTGTTGCCTTTGGCGATACTTTTCAAACGCGGTGTGCGGTGGAACAATGCCAAACAAATCGCGTCAAGAATGGTGGTTTTACCCGCCCCTGTTGGACCAGTAATCGCGAACAGGCCATTTTCCGCAAACGGTGATTGGGTAAAATCGAGTTTCCAACGTCCTTTCAAAGAGTTCAGGTTTTCAAATTCTAGGCTTAAAATCTTCATACTGGTTACTCTTCTACTTTGTTTGGCGCTTGAGAGCTCTCAGACACTTCAACCATCACTTGTTTAAACTTCACCGTCATGCGCTCTAAACGCGCTTTTTCAGAATCGGTTTCAAACTCTTCTAAGGCAATACGCTTCGTAAACACGTCCATCGGGCTCAGTTCAGATAAGGTTTCTGCCGACTCTTGCTCTAATGCTTGATTGCGACGCTCTCTTGCTCTGCGCAGTTGAAGTACTTCCACATTCAAACCGTCAGTCAATGAACGCATACGTTCTTGTAGATCCGACAAGTAATCTTGCGCTTGCACTTCTATCGATAACCACACGCTTTGTTCGCTATCTAAACCTATGTATTGGTTCAGCTGAGATTCGATCTCGCTCAAGTCGCCTTTGATTTCAGCTAGAGGTTGGAATGTAGGAACGGGCAATTGACAAATGGTTCGCACGCCCTCAACAAACTCAACCACACATACCTGCTTTTGAGATTTAAGTTCGTCAAAGCTTAATGGGATTGGTGAACCGCAGTAACGAATGTATTCACGTTTTGCCACAACTTGTGGGCGGTGGATATGACCAAGTGCAATATAATCGGCATCTGGGAAACCATCAGCGGCGAAACCATCAAGGTTACCGACATAGATATCACGCACAGAATCCGATTGTTGAACACCCATCGCTGTTAAATGACCAGTAGCGATAATCGGCATGTGCTCGCTGTTTTCAAACGTCGCACGTTTTTCTAAAGCGGCATCATAAACACTTTGGTAGTGCTGTTTGATTGCATCGCCGAGTTGCTTCTGACGCTCAACGCCTGTGACGCCCGCCTGGCTGGTCAACACATCACGAGGGCGAATAAAAGGAATGGCACAAACCAGCGCTTCTACATCGCCGTTCTTGCCTTTTAGTTCGACAACCTGAGTCGCATGATCTTCATTGGTGTTCGGAATCACGTCTGCACCCATGTATTTGAGCAACTGTTGTGTCTCTTTAAGCACAGAGACTGAATCGTGATTTCCACCTAATAACACCAATTGGCAGCCGATCTTGTTCGAATCGACCACAAACTTGTTATACATCTCACGAGCGTAACTTGGCGGTGTGCTGGTATCAAAAATATCGCCAGCAACAATGATCGCGTCGATGTCGTGCTCTGTAACTTGCTCAAGTAACCATTGTAAAAACCGTTCATGTTCATTCTTACGGCTTTTATTGTAGAAGTTTTGGCCAAGATGCCAATCGGACGTGTGAAGAATCTTCATTGCTGCTCACTGGAAGTCTGTAATCCCTTTAATCTACCAAAATAGTCGACATAATTCCCTTTTATAAGCTTGTGAAAACCAACTAATTTCAGACTCTAGACCAACTCTGGCCATAGCGTGACCAATCGTTATTTTTGACATTAAAAAGCCGCTCAACGTTAGAGCGGTTTTAGTTGTCTGTGGCCTAAACGCCATAAAATACTTAATCTTTTTTTAGCGAGCTTCTGCTAGGCTTGCCAGGTAGTTATTCGTTAAATAAAAGCCGCTGAACTTGTCAATAAAGTCCGCTGGAACGGTTTTATCGGTCAATCCAGATTCAATCAGAGCCGCTTGCCACCTCTGTACTTTCGGGAAGCTTTCTAGCATATCGAAGCCTGAACGCTCTTTAATTACAAATGCTCGGTGTAACAGTGGTAACCAAGCGATGTCGACGTTAGAGATGTAGTCCCCTTTAAAGAACTCAGTATCACCCAGTTTTTTCTCTGCCTTTAGGAACGCCTTTTGTAAATTGGCTAAGCGTGTTTCAAATGTCTCTTTGTCTTTACTCGCCATGGTGCCGCACTGTGGTATGTAATGTTTGCTCGCTTGATAAGACCAAGCACGGTCGAGTGCTTTCTGCTCGGGTGAAACCTCTTCAATAGGCGTATATTTATCGTCTAGATATTCAACAATTGCATCAGATTCAAAAAGGACGGTGTCGTTCTCTGTAATTAATACAGGTACCTGCCCGTTCGGTGAGATATCCAAAAACCACTGTGGTTTGTTATTCAGTTCAATGTACTCAATTTCAAACGGGACGTTTTTCATTACTAGTGAACCCATTACACGTTGAACAAATGGGCAGTTTTTAAAGCTAATCAATTTAGTCATTTTTGGCTCCGAATCGGGTTAATAATTTCTTGTTACCCCCCTAAGACGAACCCAAAATCCAAAAGACGAAGAATAATTCGTTATTTCACGAAATAATTTAATTTGTTGTTATCAAGACGTTTAAAACCAACAGAGAAATGCGAAATCTTTGCAAAGAATAATTAATAGCTAGGGAGGCAAGACAGAGGGATACAGTACTAATTACTAATTACTAATTACTAATTACTAATTACTAATTACTAATTAACGAGCTAGCAAGCTAACAAGCCGTACTTTCCCCAACAGCGTTCAACTGATGAGGAGAAGTTAACGAAAGCAGAGTAAAACTAAACAACCAAAGATAGTGCAATTGATGCCATGATCACTCCTACAACAAACTCCAACATCTTCCATGATCTCGGGTTTTTAAACATTGGAGCTAAGAAGCGAGCACCATAGCCAAGTGAAAAAAAGAACACGAATGAAGCCGATACTGCACCTGCACCAAACAACATTTGATTTGGTTGATATTGTGTAGAGATAGAACCCAGCAATACCACAGTGTCCAGATACACATGCGGATTAAGCCAAGTAAACGCTAAGCACATGGTAACTGCTTTGGTTAAAGAGTTTTTGGTTTCGACACCGGCTTCTAAGGCATGATTTTCGGTAAATGCTGAGCGAAAGCTCAAGAATGAGTAAACCCCTAAAAAGATAGCCCCACCGTAACGAGCAAACTGCTCAATTTGTGGAAACTGATCAACGATTGCACCAAAGCCCATCACACCAAAGCTGATCAGTAATGCATCTGAAATCGCGCAGACAGCACAAATAGCAAACACATGCTGATTCTTTAAGCCCTGTTTAAGAACGAACGCATTTTGAGAACCGATCGCGAGAATAAGCGAAAGCCCGAGAGTAAAACCTGCAAAATAAGTCGGCATCAAAGGTTAGCCTCTTAACGTAACTCAATACTCATGAAATGACTGTGCGGGTCTAACACATAATTAGCAAAAGGTTCACAGTAACCAAAGCCAAATTTTTGATACAAATTACGCGCTGGCTTAAAGTAGTCTTCCGATCCCGTTTCTAGGCTAATACGTCGATATTGGCGAGCGGTTGCCGTATCCAAAACGTGCTGCAATAGCTTGCTTGCGACACCGGACTTTCTTGCAAACTGCGAGGTTCTCATTGACTTCAGTTCAGCGTGTTGTGTATCAAGCTCTTTAATGGCGACACACCCAAGCAGTTGGCTGTCTTTCCAAGCACTGAAAAAAGTAATCTCTGGCGACTTGAGCCCATCTAGATCCAGTGCATGAACGCTTTCGACTGGCGATGTCGCATACATATCAGCTAAATGCTCTTCGAGTAGCTCAATAACCTCTCCACCCGACAAATCATCAATTTTTATTTCCATAACTCTTTAATTATCCTTAATAATTTTTTTATCCGTTTTAGATACAGTAAAATTACGCTACCCTCAAAAAGTTGCGTACGGCACACTTTAATCACATAGTCTCGTGACGCTTGCCGTGTTAGGTATCTGATAGCTTTGTCGATATACAGCAGTCACAATTTATTTACGACACCACCATTTATTTAAAGCACCTGTTTTTGGTGAGAGGATATGTAGTCAGATCTATATGAGCATCCAACTAGATTTAACCACAGCCACCCCTAGGCAGAATTTCGACTCTGCACAGGGCTATATTACGCTGCAAGACCACCGTGTCATCGATGTCGACGAAAACATTGCAAAAATCTTCGGTTACAGTTGCCGTGAAGCACTTCTCAACAACGTCGATTTTGTCTACTCATTAATACCCAAAGATTATCACGGCTCTGTCCGTGAACGTTACCTTTCTGCGATTAAAGGCCAACTGGGAAAGGGAAAGCTCTATAAAGATATTCCGGTGAATAACCGCCTTCTCTCGCTGTTTAGCCTTGCTCAAGCGGTCAGAGTCAACGACCGCCCCGCTCTTCGTGTAATGATCATAGATATTACCTCAGTTGTTGCTTCAGAGCGTAAACATCAAGAAAAAGATCGTATGTACCGGACTTTACTCAATAGTTCGAAACAGGGCGTGCTCGTCCACCAAAATTTCAAGCCTCTAATGGTTAATCAAGCCTGGGTTGAAATGCAGGGTGCCAAATCGATAGAAGCAGTGCTCGCCATGGACTCAATCATTTCAATTATTCCGCCGGACAGTCGTATCAATGCCATGAGACGCAGCCAGAGTATTCTTGCCGGTGATACACCAAGCTTCAGTTCTGTGGTTGAAAACCAATGCTTTGACGGGAGTAAAAAACACTTCAACATCTACGACAACATCATTAATTGGGAAGGCGAGAAAGCGATTCAAGTGGTGATAGAAGACGTTTCCGACAAGGTGATATTAGAACAAGAGCTACTGCACCGCGCACTTCACGACGATCTAACACAAGTGTTCAGGCGCAGTGCCATTTACGATTGGTTAAAAAAGCCGTTAAAAGAACAAACTGAGATGTCTTGTTTACTATTGGATATTGATGACTTCAAAAAGATTAATGACCAATTTGGACACAGTGTTGGTGACGATGTGATTCGTACTCTCGCGAATACCATCAAGAAGCACGTCAAAGCCTTGAACGGCGTGGTTGGCCGCTGGGGAGGTGAAGAGTTTATCGTCTTCTTTCCAAAAAACCGAACGACTCATGGAACCATTCTCAACACGGCATACTCACAAGCAAAAATTGTTGGTCAACGTATTTGCGAAGAATTTCGAACCCATCAATTCTTGGGATTTAATCGCACCAAGTTTCAATCAAGCGTCAGTATTGGCATTACCGACAGCTGCATCGTTCGTACCAACAACTCCCTAGATACGTTGATTCGAGTTACAGACGACGCGCTCTATCGTGCTAAATCCAACGGAAAAAATAGAGTCTCTGTAAACCACGAAGGTGCATGTGTAGAGTGTGGCTCAAGAAACAATTGCTAAGCATCAAGAAAAGGTCATTTAAGCTTATAAGTTGACCCAAGATTTTCTTGTTATTTTTAAGTTCTAGTTTACTATGCGCCACCCCAATTTTTTCAGCAAATGCTGCAAGCAAACATGTCCGCCAACGCACTCTATACCGACCTATCCGGTTACTATGATTTAATGTGTGTCGATATTGACTACCAAGCGCAGAGTGACTGCGTTCGTAGGTTACATCAGATTTTTGGAAATGAAGGAAAAACACACCTCGACCTTGGATGTGGCACTGGACCACACGTTCGCCATTTTATTGATTACGGCTATCAAAGTAGTGGCCTTGATCTGAATAAACCAATGCTCAACATTGCTCAAGTTCGTTGCCCTGAAGCTAACTTTTCAGTACAAAACATGAGTAACTTTTCGGTCTCAGAACCGCTCGATCTTATCACTTGTTTCTTGTATTCCATCCATTACAACGACGGTATTGAGAGACTAAAAGAGTGCATTGCAAGCGTGCACCGAGCTTTGAAACACGAAGGTGTCTTCTGCTTCAACGTGGTTGATAAAGAGAAGATAAGCAATGACTTGTTTGTTCGACATACAGCCAACAAAGAACATGATGACTTTACCTTTCGCTCAGGTTGGTACTACTCTGGCGAAGGTAGTAAGCAAATGTTAAAGCTAAGTATCGAAAAAACGACTGCAGGTGAAACTCAAGTATGGAATGACGAACACCCTATGGTGGCATTCTCGTTTAAGGAATTGATCGAGATATTGAAGCCCTACTTTGAGGTTCATATTTTTGAGCACGATTATGACAAGCTGCTGCCTTGGGATACCAAATCAGGTAATGCTTTGGTCACTTGTGTAAAAATCTAGGTAAGCTAATTCCAAACGAATTAAACCGATACAAGCACACAAAAAAGAACCCACACTCGCCGTTCTCTTTATAGAGTATCGAGTCAATGTGGGTTCTTCGTTTCTATATGTATCTTCCTACCAAATCAAACACAGATTGATTAGAAGTCCGCTGTCATACCTACGTAGTAAGTACGTGGCTCTTCAACATAACCCATACTCTCTAGCTCTTGTGATACAGCTTCATCAGTCAAGTTAGTGATACCAGCACGCACTCGAACAGAATCATTAACGTTATACACCGTACCGATGTTCAGTGTTGTGTATGCGTCTTGCGTTAAGTCGCTTTCGATATTACGCTCTCCACGGTAACGCGCACTAATAAAGGCATTCAGATCGAAAGTTGGGCTCCAGTTCAGTTTAACTAAACCTGAATGCTTGTAACGCTCAAGCAGTTCTTCACCCGTTGACTTATCTTCTGTGTCTAAGAACGTGTAGTTACCAGACACGCCCCACTCATCGGTAATCTGGAATTGACCCGTAAGTTCAGCACCTTGAACCACCGCCTCAGATACATTGGTATAAGTACGCTTACCTTTCACATAGCCAGTAGAGCTAGAACTGTCCGCGCACCCTTTACCCGATTCAAACACTCCGCCGTTCTCGCAGTACGTTTCATCGCGATCAATAAGGTCATTGATTTCGTTGCGGAACAAGGCACCTTCAACATTCCAACGTGGTTGGTTGTATATTGCTGCAATTTCATAGTTCAAGCTCGTTTCAGGCTTCAGGTTTTCGTTGCCATATAAATCGCACGCTCCCTTACAGCTATTAACAGTGTAGTCAGCTTGGTTTTGAGTTAACGAAGGCGCTTTAAACGCCTTACCCACGCCGCCTTTGATAATGAGGTCATTCGTTGTTTGGTGAACTAGATAAACACGAGGGCTGAATTCTTCACCGTACAATTCGTGCTTATCTAAACGTCCACCAATGGTTGCGGTGAGTTGTTCAGTCATCAACCACTGGTCTTGAACAAACAAAGCACCTTGATACGCTTCTGATGTACCGTTGATCAAGTTTTCTTTGTTGGTTAATTCGCTCAACTGGTAGTCCACACCAAAAGTTACGGTGTGACTATCACCGAGATAAGTCGTTGCTGACGCTTCTACTATTTGAGTTAGCTCTTCTACATCGCTACTGTAATTGTTACCTAGATCAGCGGCATCGTTGTCTGTCACGTTTTCACGAGAGTAACGAACTTGTGTGTCACCCCAGTTCCAAAAACCGCTGTGTGTAATCGCTTGACTGTTACGTACAACATTACTATCCACTAGGTTCGAACCTGTAGCGTGTTCTGCTAAACCATCACGTTTATCGTCACTATAGCCAAGGTCTAAATCAATCGTCTGATTGTCTGTCATATTCCATGTCAGGTTGGCAAGCAAACTTAAAGTGTCGCGTTCCTCGAGAGCGGTAATATTTTCACGACCATTACCTGTATATGGTTGCCATGCGTCACGCGAGGTTTGATTTAAAGAAAAACGCGCAAACAATTCATCGTCAATCAATGCACCGGACGTAGTAAAACCAACAGAATATTCTTCGCCACCATCTCCGTCTAATGGAGAAGAAGTGTCCATACTTAATGTAGAACTCCAATCGTTTTCTGGAGCTTTGGTGATGATGTTGATTGTGCCACCCATACCATCTGAACCGTAAAGTGCAGACATTGGGCCGCGGATGATTTCAACACGTTCGATTGACTCAGCTGGAATAGTCGAGAGATCGAAATCGTTACCACGAATGATGGCACTTGCAGAGCTTAAGCGACGGCCATTCACCATGATAAGCGTATAGTCTGAATCCATACCACGAATAGAGATCATCTGACGGCCAGCACGTGTGCTATCAAAATCAGATTCCACACTCGTTGATTCTGCAACGATGTCAGCCAAAGTGATTCCAGGGCTGTCTTCGATGTCTTGAGCGGTGATAACCGACATTGAAGCTGGCGCTTGTTTTAGAGCCATTTCAGTACGAGTTGCCGTAACAACCATTTGCTCATCTGTCGCTTGCGCTTCTTTTTGCGCTAACACGTTAGCCGATAGTGAGGTGCAAATAACAGCTACTGCGACCGAAAGGGGTTTACGAATCATAAGAGGTTTGCGAACTATAAGGTGCTTGCGAACCAAAAGAGGCTTGCGAATCAACAGAGATTTCTCAGACATGATATTTATTCTTATATGTAATTAGTAATGATAATGGTTTGCATTAAACAACCAGTTATCACTCCAATCAACGAAAGTTTCATGCTGAAAATTCATTATGATTATTCACCTATCAAATAATACAGGCAACATATATTCAATTCATTAGCATTAAGCCAGTAACATTCATGTGCCAGATAATTTAGGAGTATGTCTCTTTAAATAGTTCACGAATCCAACGGCACATAGGGTCATTGTGGAAACGTTTATGCCAGTAGAGATATACGTCTTCTGATGGGCTCCTGATCGCTTTGGGTACGCGTTTACAAACAAGGTTTCTCTGTTTTGCTGCTTGTTGAGCAAAAGGTGTCGGCAGGTGAAAGATGATATCGGTCGCTTCAGCCATATCTGGAGCGACGTTAAAGTTAGACAGTTGAATCGGTATCGATAGCTGACGCTGCTTATCGATCAAGCCCAAATCTTTGAAACGACTTTCAATCGAGAGCTTCTTATCCCCTTGCAGTGAGATCTGGCCGAGTTGGCTACTCAATAAATCATCAACGGTGATCTCTTTATCCGCCAGAGGGTGGTCTTTGCTCATTAATAACCGATAATCGCGACTGATTACGAACATTCGATACAGGTTTTGTTCAGAACTTAATGGTTCATGCGTCGACAATACAAAGTGCGCATCACCTGATAACAGAGGTTCAAAGTGTCGTTTAGGAATCGAGTCGATATCGACAACCATATTCGGCGCTTGTTGGCGGATTTGTGCCACGACTTTTGGCAAAAGGTGTGAAACCTGAGGAACCAAGCCAAAGAACCGAACGGTACTATTACTCGTCTCCGGTTCAAATACGTCTCCATGGACCAATTTCTCAAGGCGTGTGAGCACAGAATTGAGGTCTTGCTTGATGACTTCTGCTTTCGGGGTTAGCTCATAACCATAGGCTGCGCGGACTAACAAGTCATCGTTGAATACCGTTCGTAGTTTTTGTAGTGAACGACTCACCGTCGGTTGGCTCATGTCCAACGCCAAGGCTGTGTTTGATACGTGCTTCTCTTCAAGAAGGTGTTTAAGAATAACGAGTAGGTTAAGGTCGACCTGGGCAAGATTCATTATAAGGATATTCAAAATACTGAAGATTCAATATGCGTATAGTGCTATTTCCCCAGAATTAATACAATTGATAATCACTCTTACTTTGATGTCATACAATGTGAAGTGCCGAATTTGATGCTAACTAAGTTTTTGAAAGGCTTATTTGGGTGACTTTAGACACAAAAAAAGAAGCCAAATGGCCTCTCTTTACCCTATTCACTCTCGCTACTATTTTCGTTAGCGCTCAACACTCGGCGAATAATAAGCGTCCAACAGTGAAATGAAATTCCCTCTATCAAGTTCGCTAAGTTGATTAATGCCAGCCGCTGCTTTTCTTCCTCCGCCAGTTACAAAGCTAGAGCAAATTTCATCTGCGCCTGTTCTATTGGATAGTGGTGCTCTTAGGCTAACAGTATAAGATTCGCCATCTTGGTTTTTCGTTAATACTGCTTGCGCTCGGTTTGGATCTTGATTCACGATCTCATTGCCAAATACACCGCTGATACGTCTTGCCCAAGTCTCACCAGGCAGTTCAAACACACGTGCGAATACACTTTCATACGCAGGGGCAAGGTTTGATAATTGCTGGCGGTCATTCTGGTAAGCAGCTCGTAGTCGATAAAACACCGAGTCTTTGTCATCCATAAGATCGAACGGGTTCGGATATTGATAAAGGTTTTGGTAGAGCTCAACTGGCGTGAAATGTAGATCGCTCAATGATGTGCCGTAGCCGTTGTAATTAACCAAGGTACCTAGCTCTTCTAAGAACTCAATTTGTGATTGTTCGAATCCATTTTCATCAGCTAACTGTGCGGCCACTACTTTTAAATTATCACCAAAGGCCGCCGCGATTGCCCAAGCTACGTGTGCACCATTTAGCTTCCGGTTAATCAATAAACTCGTGCAACTCTCTGCCGAGGTGTCTATCAGAGTGTCTAAATGCTCAGAGGTTGGCACGTCCCCTGTTCGATGGTGATCGCAGTAAAACACATCGATGTTGGCATCTAACAGTGAGTGCAATGCTGGCAGGTTCTTCTCCATCGACACATCAAGAACGGTAACGGAAGAGACATCATTTGGAGTGCCCGGATCTATGATTTGACTGGCAACTTGAGAAACCAACTTAATATCACGCTTTACACCGGTGACGAGCACGCTTTTTCTCGGTTCACTTAATCGCAGTTGTAACAACGCGATGATGCCGTCTGCGTCTCCATTGAATACGTCGTAGTGCATGCTATTCCTCTTCCGTAAGATTTAACGTTTATTCGAAACGCGCCAAAGACATGGCTCACGTCAACGCGTTCGTTCATCGTTAGTCTGTCATTATTTTAGTTTTATTCCACAGATACTTAAGTCTATTTTGTAATGCCTTATTCTTATTTCTATCGATTCAGGCACTTGCCTATCCTTCAGGTATAAAAAAGGCGCGAATAATTCACGCCTTTGGTTTATAGCCGCTCTTTGATCTTATGACGTCTTGAACTGCGCTACCGCTTGGTCCATATCGTTCGCTTGCTCGGCTACTTTATCGACTTCGACCAAGCAATGCTGCGCCGAAGCGTTGTTATCATTCGAGATGGTATTCAACTCAGTAATTGAGTCACTCACTTGTGTCATTACGGCACCCTGCTCTTCAATCGCTGAAGCAATACGTTCTGAGTTGCCTTGAATGCTTTCCATATCACTCAAGATCAGTTGCAAGCTTGCATCCAGTTCTTCTGAATCTTTAAGTGTCAGCTGGCCTTGTTGGTTACACTCGCCAATCTCTGTCATAGAAGCATTCATTTGGCTCTGGATTGCAGTTACTACACTGGTGATTTCAGTGGTTGATTGGTGCGTTCTGCTTGCTAACGCTCGGACTTCATCCGCAACAACTGCGAAGCCACGACCTTGCTCACCAGCACGAGCGGCTTCAATGGCTGCGTTTAATGCCAATAAATTAGTCTGTTCCGCAATACCTTGGATAATGTTAACGGCACTACCAATTTGATCGACATGGTGATTCAAAGAACTAATCGAATCTTGGCTACTTGAAAGGCGTTCAGACAGCTGGGTAATGTTATTGATGGTATCAACCACCACTTCACGACCTTTGTCGGCATTCACTTTCGCTTGATGAACGCCTTCAGCGGCAACCGATGTACTTTCTGATATCTCCCCAATAGTCAGTACCATCTCTTGCACTGAAGTTGTCATTGTTGAGGTGTGGTTTGCTTGAACTTCGAACTGTTTGATGACCGATTCCAGCTCGTCATGCATGCTCGACGTACTTTGTGTCAACTGATGTGACTTAGATTGAGACGTCGCAATCAACCCTTCAAGCTGGTCTAGCAGTTGATTGAAGTATTCGCCTAGCTTACCGAGTTCGTCTTTGCCATTCTCCGTCGCACGAATAGACACGTCGTTCGAGTCGACAATATTACGGATCACAGTAAGTAGAGACTCAATCTTACCGATGATTGAACGTACGATTAACCAGCTGAATAGAATGATCGCCACTAACAGTGTGACGCAAAGGGTGTTGTTGATCAGCGATAGTTTATCCATCTCTTGCTGTGCCTGTTGATCTAACACGGCCGAGAATTCTTTGAATTGAGTCTCGATAACGTGCGAACCTGTACGCGCTTGCCCTAGTAACCCTTCGTTATGTTTTAACCCTATCACTCGTTTCTGATCTACGACTTGACGAGCTGCTTCTATCAAAGCAGCTGAGCCACCCGCATTAGAAGTAATAGACAGAACACTTGGGTCGAACTCACCCTTCTCGATCAGATCATTGAAGAGATACAGCTCAATTTTTTGTTCAGCACTCGCGGTGGCACTGATGTTATCGAGTACAGCATGAAATTCCCCTAACAATCCTTTGTCTCGTGCTAGTCCATACACTTGGCTGGCTTTAACAAGGTTAACAAAGCTTGTGTGGTACGTTTCGATATCTTCACGCAAATGCGTACTGTTGGCCAAACCCAGATCATTCAGCACAGCATTAAGCTCAGATTCAGACGCTAAGAATTTTTTGTAATTTACGTCGAACTTGTCGAGGTATTTCAGATCACTGCGAAGTAAGAAATCTTTCTCGTTACGACGAAGGTTTAGCAGTCGCACTTCAAGTTCTTTGGTAATTTGTTTGGCTTCGCTCATTTTAGCGGTGGTGTCCGCAAATTGAGATGTGGTAAACAACAATGAAATCATGCCGAAGATGGAGAACACCCCCAACGAATAGAGCTTTTTCTTTATATTCATATACATGGCTCGTCTTTACTAAATTAACTATAAGTATCTAATTGATCGCATCAAAGCATGGATATACGGCTAGTGCGATCGAGTTATTGTTATGATTTTTTATCAGTAATGGGGTTGAGTTTTTGCAGCGGCCCTGCCCGCCAGTAGTGACATCATCAATACATTCAAACAAAGAAGACCCAACCCATTAACGACAGATCAATCAATAACACATTTTCGCTACATGTACATTAATAGAATTATAAAACTGAGAGACAGATATTTGACGGGACATACATCACCTCGAGAATAAGCAAAAACAGTGTTTTAAACGACGAGTTAGGTATTTTCGGCACTAGTATTTAAGTCGACATTAATTTGACTCATGAGCAAAATCGGAGGTGAACAGTAAGCGGGACACTGGTGAGACTAAACGGATGATCCTCTAAGTAACTAGAATTCATACCCAGTAGTCCTCTGAGTTAATACAAAATTGGTATTTTCTTTCTAAACAAATAGAAACTAAAGAAAGGACATTACCTTGACTAAATTAACCAAAACCGTGTTAGCAATGAGCGCACTCAGCGTTGCTCAAGGCGTCGCTGCGGCAGACCAACCGAACATTCTTGCTATCTGGGCAGATGATCTTGGTTACTACAACACTAGCGCATACAACCGTGGAATGATGGGCTACGAAACGCCTAACATCGACCGTATTGCTAACGAGGGTGCTATTTTTACGGATATGTACGCACAACAATCTTGTACAGCTGGCCGTGCTTCGTTCGTGACAGGGCAACACCCATTCCGTACCGGCCTACTTACTATCGGTATGCCAGGTTCAGCACACGGTATTCCTGACTGGGCTCCTACCATTGGTGATGCTCTTAAAGAAGAAGGTTACGCGACCGCACAATTCGGTAAAAATCACTTAGGCGATCAAGACAAACACCTTCCTACAAACCATGGTTTTGATGAGTTCTTTGGTAACCTTTACCACTTAAACGCGGAAGAAGAGCCTGAAACTTACTTTTACCCTAAAGACCCAGAATTCAGAAAGAACTACGGGCCTCGTGGCGTTATCAAAGCAACCTCTGATGGCAAAATCGAAGATACAGGTCCACTGACTCGTGCTCGTATGGAAAACATCGATGAGGACTTTACCGAAGCGGCTATCACGTTCATGGAGAAATCTGTAAAAGAAGATAAGCCTTTCTTTATCTGGTACAACTCGACTCGCATGCACGTTTGGACTCGTCTGAACGAACATTACAGCGGCATTTCTGGTCAAGGTATCTACGCTGATGGTATGGCTCAATTAGACGACAACGTCGGCGCGTTGCTTGATACTCTTGAACGCTTAGAAGTCGCAGACAACACTATTGTTATCCTTTCTACCGATAACGGTGCAGAGAAGTTCACATGGCCTGACGGCGGTACATCTCCTTTCCACGGTGAAAAAGGCACAACTTACGAAGGCGGTATGCGCGTTCCACAAATCGTGAAATGGCCAGGTGTTATCAAACCTGGCTCTGCGGTTAACGCGCTAATGTCCCAAGAAGACTGGTTACCGACACTAGCTGCCGCTGCCGGCAATGACTCTATCGTTGAAGACCTTAAAGAAGGTGTTTCTCTAAATAATAAAGATTGGCGTGTTCACTTAGATGGCTCGAACTTTATGCCATATTTTGAAGGAAAGGCTGAAAAGTCACCCCGTGAAACTATCTTCTACTTCTCTGCAAACGGTGACTTCAATGCGCTTCGTTGGAACGATTGGAAAGCAAGCTTCGCTATGATGGAAGGCACAATGCAATCGGCTATCCGTCAAGCTCCTGCTTGGGCTTCAATTACAAACCTACGTATGGACCCGTTTGAAACCGCAGCGAAAGAATCTGGCATGTACACTCGTTGGATGGTAGATAACATGTGGCTATTCGTACCAATGTCTCAAGAAGTGATTAAGTTCATGGGCTCTCTAAACGATTACCCAATGCAACAAGGCCAAGGCTTCAGTGCTGCAGAGATCAATTACAACACGCTAAAAATGCAAAAGCTAATTCAGCAGATGCAAGCACAAAACGCGAAATAGCGGAGCAAGGGTTAAACAGCGGAGCAACAGCTAGATAACCAGGCTACCGACCATTAAAGATAACTGACTAATTAAAGCCCCACTGGGGCTTTTTTTGTGAGGCATCAACAATCTTTTTTCTAAACCATGAATGCGCCATATCTGCATTACGACTCTTGTGCCACACCAGATATTCAGTACCAAGATCCGATTCAAACGGTAAAGGCGACAGCTTAAAATCATCCAACAGGCCATACCTTTCAAGTATTGATTTCTGACTAATACAAAGCCAATCCGTCCCTCTTACCATATCAAGCATTTCAAATGGGCCAGGCGCCTTTCGTGCAACCTTTCTACTCTTCGCGTATTTGCTAGTTTTAGTTAATGGCGACTCTTTGGTGTCCCACATACTATGAAGAACATGCTTCTCTTCAAGGTATTCTTCCAACGTAATCTCGTTCCCTAATCTAGGGTGGTTTTTATCATAAGCAACCACCATAGGTTCGTTAGAGAGCTGAACACACTCCATTGCCGGATCGTTGATAGGCGTATGGACTATACACAAATCATATCGGTGTTGGCGAAGATCTAGAATGATGTCTGCAGTATAGTAAGGGTCAATATGAAGACCTATATCTGGCGTTTCCGCATAGAGGATATCGGATACACGCTTCATCAATGAATAAGTTGCACCACTAATACAAGCGACATTAAACGACCTTTCAATTTTTGTTGGGTCGAACTTTCGCTTACTCGGGAAAGTCGATTCAAAGGCATCGTAGGCCTGTTTTATCTGAGGGTAGATGTCATAACAAAAACTGCTCGGTCTATAGCCTTCCTTTGTTTTCACAAACAACGGATCATCATAGGTTTCTTTTAGTCGGTTAAGCGCCTTACTAATCGCGGGCTGAGTAACGCCAAAACGTTTCGCGGTATTCGAGATAGAGAGCTCTTCCATCATGACAACAAAATACGGGATCAGACTAAAATCTGTGTTTTTCATGTTCTATTTACCAAACTAGCGTACTAAATTAACTTTCATATCATTGAATTATACCGTATCAACCAAGCACTTCATTAGCGACCCTTTTATTTTGGGAAGTCACCTACGAATTATCATGCTAGAAAACGATGATTAACAGAACACAAAAAGCCCACACTTGGCAGGCTCAGGTAACTCAAAGTCAGTGATGGCGTTTATTTGCTTTGTGACAGAGTAATCTCATCATTCACCCAGCCTAATAACTGCTTGGTCGCTTTAGACAAGACTTGGTTCTGCCTCACGATATAACCAAGGCTTGTGCTTGAGAAGTTGGTTAATGGAGTCACTTTTGATTTCAAGTGCTGCTTAGTGAATATTGCAAACTCAGGAACAATCGCCACACCAAATCCCGCTTCCGCCCAATCGATTTGAGCGTCTACGCTCCCTACTTCCATCACCCTATAACTAGGTAGGTTCAAACTTGGTAAACCTTCATCAATGAAGTCACGGGTTCTCGTATCGTGGCCAAGTAGAATCAAGGTGAGTTCTTCGTCAGAGTCTTGGATATCAAACCCATCGCCTAACGCACACCATGAAAGCTCTTGAAGCTTAGTAAAATACAGTGACTCGTTGTGCTGTTCTTTGGCGATAACAAATCCAATATCCGCCTGAGCGTTCTTAACTAAGCTCGATGCTTGAGATGACGTGGTATTCAGCAACGTGAGATCGATACCCGGATACTGCGCTTTGAACTTTTGGAAAGGACGAATCAACAAGAACCGGGAAATGATGTCGCTGACAGCAATAGTCAAAGTACCAATTTTGAGATCGTTAATAGCGTTGAGATCGGCCTGACAAATCTGCAGTTCGAGTAACGTTCTTTGGCTTGTCTCTAATAACCTTTCACCTGCTTGAGTCAGTTGAAACGGACTTCGCTCTATCAACTTGATGCGTGTTTGTTGTTCTAGTTGTTTCAGGTGCAAACTCACATTGGGTTGCGTCATATGAAGAGCGTTGGCAGCTTTTCCAAAATGCTTGTATTCCGCTAGCGTCACAAACGTCTTCAACAAATTAATATCCAGCATCATATCCCTCCCAGGTTTTTTACATGATATATGAAATCCTTATCAAGATAATAAAGATAATTAATTTCTCTTATCCACTTTGTAGGCCTAACATGATTTCTCAATCAGTCAGGAGAAAAATTATGCCATCTATTGTTGTTGTAGGCGCAAACTGGGGCGACGAAGGCAAAGGCCGTATCGTTGATTTTTTAGCAGACCAAGCTTCTGCTAGCATTCGCTTTCAAGGCGGAAACAATGCCGGCCATACCGTAGTAAACGACTTCGGTACATTCAAACTGCATCAACTGCCTAGTGGTATTTTTAATCCTGATTGTACGGCAGTTCTTGGCCCTGGCATGGTGATCAGCCCTGCTGCGCTAACTCAAGAGATTGCAGAAGTACAAGCAGCTGGCATCAAAGTGAAAATGGCGATTTCAGACCGTGCGACACTTTGTCTACCTTTACACGCGCTTGAAGACACACTTGAAGAAGAACGTTTAGGCGATGGTGCTTACGGTTCAACACGTCAAGGTATTGCACCCGCTTACGGCGATCGTGTGATGAAGAAAGGCATTCTTGTTGGCTGGTTGAATCAACCTGAAATTTTGGAGCAACGCATTCAATTCTTACTTGATTGGAAGATGCCTCAACTTAAAGCGCTATACCCACAATGTGACTTCTCTCAGACTGCTTCTGAAATGACAGAATGGTTACTTGAAGTGACTAAAGCTTGGCGCCCATTCATTTGCAACGTAACTGAGCCGCTTAAAGCACTGCAATCGCAAGACGCGAACTTACTGTTCGAAGCTCAGTTAGGTGCAGGTCGCGACCTTGTTTACGGTGAATATCCTTGGACGACATCTTCAAATGTAACCGCTGCATACGCAGGCATCGGTAGTGGTTTACCTGCCCTTCGCCCTGAGCGCGTTATTGCGGTTGCTAAATCGTTCAGCTCATCTGTAGGTACTGGTACGCTAGTGACTGCAATGGAAGAGCAAGATAGCTTCCGCGAAAGCTCTAACGAATACGGCGCAACAACAGGCCGCCCACGTGATATGGGTTACTTCGACGCGGTAGCAACTCGCAACGGTGTTGACCTGCAAGCTGCAACGGAAATCGCACTGACTAAGATTGATTGCCTGTCTGGTTTGTCTGAACTTAAGATCTGTACCGCTTACTCTGGTGAGCACACTGAAAACCCGATTTGGCCACAAACGGCTGAACTAAAGCCTGTATATGAAGATATGGCTGGCTGGGATGAAGACATCACTGGCTGCCGCACGTTTGAGAGCCTTCCTCAAGCAGCACAAGATTACGTTACGCGTCTCGAAGAGTTGATGGGCGTGCCAATCGTGATGGTATCAGTAGGTCCAGAGCGCGAACAAATGATCATTCGAGGTTAGAGCTCTACTCAAGTATTTCAGCTAAAGCGGTTGCTTTAGCTGAAAGACGACAGGCACAAAAAAGCCCACACTAGGTGTAATGCCGATCGTTTAAGAAGACTTGAACGATCTTGCAGTTAGCAGATAATCCCC